>DATNBP010000189.1:0-93908 GCA_035572015.1 Puia sp.
TTTACCTCATGAAATGGCAGATCGCCCGGCTGTATCTCCAGATCAGAAAACGCGAACTGCAACTCGCGATCGACTCGGACAATGTCAACCGGTACGACAGCCTCTATACCGTGATCAGGGCGATCACCCAAAGCGGTATAAAGGCAGGTGCGGACTCCGCGCTTGCCCGGGCGGAACTGTCCAGTGCCCGCACCAGCTACAACAATACCTTCGGGCAAATCCGCCAATTGTATGAAGAACTGGGCTATTATACGGGCATCGATCCGGACAAGGTCGCGATCGACACGTCGCGGATCGGCCAGAATTGGGCGGACCGCCAGAGCGCCGGCACTGGCATGCTGCTCGCCGGGGCAATGGATACCGGCACAGCGCCCAATCCACTGACCGACTTCTATGCAAAACAGCAAACCTTTTACGAACAGACGGAAAACCTGGTTAAAAAGAGCTACTTGCCGAGGATCATGTTGACCGGCGTCGCCTGGTCCCGCGGGTCGAGTATCAGCTATCAGGGTAAATACGGAGCGGTCCCGGACGGTTGGGGCTATCAACGATTCAACTACCAGGCAGGGCTGACGGTCACGTACAACCTGTTCAATCCGATCCACCGGCGGGACAAGGAGGAGATTGCCCGCAACGAGTCCCTGTCGAGCCAGTACGAGCTGCAGCAGCAACAACTGGAATTGAGGAACGTCGGCAACAAGGCGGAGCAAAGCATTCTAACGGATGTCCGGAACCTCCGGGAGATCCCCATCCAGATTGGATCCGCGCAGGCGGCATTCGACCAGAAGACAGCCCAGTACCGGGCCGGGATCATCAACCTCGTGGACCTTACGAACGCAAGTTATGTCCTGTACCGCGCGCAATCCGACTACGTGCAGGCCATCAGCGACTGGTTGCTCGCCAACCTCGACAAGGCAGCCGCGGGCGGCAGCCTGCCTCTTTTTATACAATCTATCCAATAATTCATTTTCATGATACCTATAGCATTGAGAAGACCCATCATGGTCGTCGTGATCTTCCTGGGCATCCTTCTTTTCTCCATCGTATCGCTGAAGACCATCCCGATCGATATCTTTCCCAAGCTGAATGCGCCGACGATCTATGTGATCGAACTATACGGCGGCATGTCGGCGCAGCAGATGGAGGGTTTCTTCGCGACCCGCATGGCCGACCAGTTTCTCTATATCAACGGGATCAAGACGGTGACCAGCAAGAATATTCAGGGCCTGTCCCTCCTGAAACTGACCTTCTACGAAGGGACGGATATGGGTGAGGCTTCGGCGCAGGTCGCCCTGCAGGTCAACCGCTCATCGGCATTCTTTCCGCCCGGCGCCCTGCCTCCCCAGGTGATCCGGTTCGACGCCTCCTCCTTGCCGGTTGGCGAGCTGGTGTTCAGCAGCAAGACGGTCCCGCTGAAAGATATCTTCGACGCGGCGATCACCCGGGTGAGGCCATTGTTCGCGCAGGTCCCGGGTTTGACCGCGCCGCCGCCGTTCGGTTCCAATGCCCGCACGGTGCTGATCAACGTCAGCCCCGAAAAGCTCCGGATGTTCAATCTCTCGGCCGATGAAGTGGTCCAGGCGATGGTCAGGAACAACGCCACCTCGCCTTCAGGCGATGTCGCGATCGACAGCACCATGTATATCACGCGGGTCAATACGCTCGAGCAATCGGTCAGGCAGTTCGAGGATATTCCGATCAAGAGCAACGGGAGCACGACCATCTATATGCGGGATATCGCCCGCGTCGAGGACGGGGCGGATATGACGGTCGACTACGCGCTGGTCAACGGCAAACGATCCGTGTATATTCCCGTCGTCAAGACCGCAGACGCTTCGACCTGGGATGTGGTCCAAAGCCTCAAGGCGCACCTGCCCGAAATGAAATCGCTGCTGCCGGCAGGTGTGTCGGTCAGCTACGAGTTCGACCAATCCGTATTCGTCATCAATTCGGCCAAAAGCCTGATGGAGGAAGGCATTACCGGGGCGATCCTGACCGGCCTCGTCGTCTTGCTATTCCTGCGGGACTGGCGAAGCAGCCTGGTCGTGGTGATCACCATCCCCGTATCGGTGCTGGGGGCCATCTTCGGGTTGCGAATGGCAGGCCAGACCATCAATATTATGACGCTGAGCGGCCTCGCGCTGGCCATCGGTATCCTCGTCGACCAGGCCACCGTGGTGATAGAAAACATTCATCAGCACCTGGAAATGGGAAAAAGCAAACGGCAGGCCGTGCTGGACGCCAGCCTGGAAATCTCGTTTGCGATCCTGCTTATCCTCCTCTGTATCCTTGCCGTGTTCGCGCCCTCTTTTGTCATGACGGGTGTGCCGCGGGCGATGTTCCTGCCCCTCTCGCTGTCGATCGGGTTTGCCATGATCACGAGTTTCCTCGCCTCGCAAACCCTGGTGCCCGTCATTTCCGTGTGGCTGCTGAAGTCGGAAAAATTCGCCAAACACGTCACGGGGCATCATCCCGCTCATGCGGGTATGGCGCTGGATGCCGCCGAAAGGGCGCAGGTCGAACAGCACCGGGCCGAGGAGGCTGCTGATCCGCACAACGCAAGTTTCATCGAACGGCTAAAAGGAAGGCTGATGACGCGCGTGACCAAATGGATGCCTTGGAGAAAACCCATCGTCATCGCCTATCTGTTGCTTGGCTTCGGCGGCGCCATAGCCTGCTATATGATCATCGGGAAGGACCTGCTCCCGAAATCGAACGCGGGGGAGCTCCAGCTGCGGATCGGTGAACCCGACGGCACGAGGCTGGAGGTGACGGAGAAAGTTACACAGGGCGTGCTGGACGTGATCGACTCGACCACCGGGCATCACGTCGCCATCTCCTCGGCCTATGTCGGTCTTGTTCCGTCGAATTTCGGGTCGAGCAATTTGTACGTCTTCAACAGCGGGACGCAGGAAGCGGTGATACAGATCAATCTCGACGAAGACTACAAGGTCCGGATGGAAGACCTGAAAGAGCAGCTGCGAAAGAATATTGCAGCCCGCTATCCGGGTCTCCGCGTTTCCTTCGAGCCGATCGAACTGACGGAAAAGATCATGGCGCAGGGCGCGAACACGCCGCTCGAAGTGCGTGTGGCCGGTAAGAACATGGAAACTATCAAGAGCTATGCCGGCCGGCTGGTCGACAAACTAAAACAAGTGCCCTTCCTTCGGGACGTCCAGATCGCCCAACCGCTCAACTATCCCATGGTGGACATCAAGGTAGACCGGAACAAACTCGCGCTGATGGGACTGGCGATCACCGACGTGACCCGAAGCATCACCGACGTCACCTCATCCAGCCGGTATACGGACAAGAACCTCTGGCTGGATCCCAACAACCAATACACTTATCAGGCCCAGGTACAGGTGCCGATGTATATCATGAATTCGCTCGACCAGCTGAAGTCCGTCCCGCTGGTAAAGGGACAACCCCGGCCGGTGCTGAGCGATGTGGCCAGTGTCAGGATCGATACCCTGCCGGGTGAATATGACAGGAGCGGCCCCCGGCGGTTCGTGACCGTCAGCGCCAACCCATACAAGACGGACCTGGGTCGCGCCACCGCAGCGGTGCAGAAAGCGCTTGCGGAACTGGGCCAGCCGCCGCGCGGGATGGTGGCCGATGTCAGGGGCGAATCGTCACTGCTCGTTGAAACACTGGATTCATTGCAGACCGGCCTGATCGCAGCCATCATCGTGATCCTGCTCATGCTCGCCGCGAATTTCCAGTCATTCGGCTTGTCTCTTGCGGTGCTTTCGGCTGTGCCCGCCGTGCTGCTCGGCGCCATGCTGATCCTGCTGGCAACCGGTTCGACCATCAATCTTCAGTCCTATATGGGCCTGATCATGTCAGTGGGCGTCTCGGTAGCCAACGCGGTGCTGATCGTCACGGTCGCGGAAAGCCTGCGTCTCGAATACCGGGATCCGTTCAAGGCCGCTGCCGTCGCGGCCAGCACCCGGTTCCGGCCGATCCTGATGACCACCGTCTCGATGATCGTGGGAATGATCCCCATGGCGATCGGCATCGGGGAAGCGGGAGACCAGGCGGCGCCACTGGGGCGTGCGGTCATTGGCGGGCTGGCCTGTTCGACGTTGGCTTCCTATTTCATCGTCCCGCTGGTCTATGGCTGGATCATGCAAAAGGCGTCTATGAGATCGCCCTCCCTGTTACCGGATAATGACCCGGACCTGCAACAACATTCAGAAACTGCCTCTAAATAAATAAGACTATGAATAAGATATTTTGGATCGCCTTCCCCGTCGTTCTCCTGGCAGCAGGCTGCTCGGGCGACAAACCCGACAATAAAAATGCCGACGCTCCCCCGACCGCCCCGCACTTTACTACCACGACGGTCGAGGCCCGGCCTGTGGAACAGATCGTCAGGCTTCCGGCCATGCTTGCCGCCTATCAGGAAGTGTCCATTTTCCCGAAAGTCAACGGGTACGTTAAATCCGTGCTGGTGGACGTGGGCAGCCATGTTCATCAGGGCCAGTTGCTCATGGTGCTGGAAGCGCCGGAAATGGTGCAGGCCGTCGCCGAGGCGAAGGAAAGATATGCCCGCGCCATTGCCGACTACACGATCGACAAAGAGAACTATCAACGGCTGGATGAGGCATCCCGGACACCCGGAGCCATTTCGCCCATGGAGCTGGCGACGGATAAGGCCAAGGCGCAGGCCGACAGCTCACTGGCCAATTCTGAAAAGGCCAACTGGCAAATGCACCAGGTCATGATGGGGTATCTCCAGGTGACGGCGCCGTTCACCGGCGTGATCACGATCCGGAATGTCCACCCCGGCGCGCTCGTGGACGCCACGAACAAGAGCGTGCCGATGCTGGAGCTGAAAGAAATAGACCACCTGCGCCTCCAGGTGGATATTCCCGAGACCATCGCCGCGACGCTTCGCAACAGCGACTCGCTTTCGTTTTCGCTGAGCGCTCTCCCGGGACGCCGGCTGACGGCGAAGATCGCCAGGAAATCGATGAACATCAATGCCCAGTACCGGACCGAGCGGGTTGAAGCCGATGTGTACAACCACGATGAAATTTTGTCCCCCGGCATGTATGCCGACGTTGTCTTCGATTCAAAAGGCAACAGGAACGCATTATCCGTACCGGCGAATGCAGTGGTGACCTCCAATGAGAGAAAATATGTGATCCTGGTCCGGGACGGAAAGACGGCAAAAGTTGACGTCACGACCGGCAACGAAGGGAAGGGGAGAGTGGAGATCGTGGGCGATGTGCGCGCCGGCGAGAAGGTCGTCGCGCCGGCCAACGACGAGATCGGGGAGGGAGTCGCGATCCGGTGATCGCGGCTGGCCGCTGGCTCAACAAGCACATCACCGAGAGCCGTTATAGTTAGCGCGGCGGGCAAGGCCCGCCGCGCTTTTTTATTTCACTGATCGACCAGCAGGTACCCTTTCCTCGAAATGGTATACAGTATCTTGGATGAAAAGTCGTGCTCGATTTTTTTTCGCAGGGAGGATATCCTCGCATCCAGCGTGTGACCAGGTATCTCATGGCCCCACACGCCGCGATAGATATCGTCCCGCGGGACGATGCGGTTCTTGTGGTGGAGCAGGTACTCGAGCAGTTGGAATTCCCTTTGCTCGAGCGCGATCCGTCGTCCTTCCCGCCGCACTTCCCGCGTGTCGGGATCCAGCGTGAGGCCGGCGGCTACCAACTGACGGCTGTCCGGGTTTGCCGGAACTATCGGGTGTTCATTCATACATTCGGTGTTAAGTAAAACAATTACCGTTCCCGCCCGGTACCGGTACCGGGCGCGCCATGGCCCCTGAGGATCCGTTCCGGAACGAGGACGATCCAGGCCCCGTCGGCTACTGCGCCCGCGGCGCACCCGTAGGCGATCAGCGCGTTTCCCAGCGCCGTCGTCAAAGCACCCGTCCGGGTCAGCCAGTAACCCGCCAGGGCCAGGGCGGTGATCCACGCGCCGAGCCAGTAATAGCTTTTGAGTCGGATGGCACGCGCCAGCGGGAAAAAATGCAGACCCGCGATCAGGGCGAAACCCGGGACGAGCCAGTCCTGCTTTCCCGTTCGCAGCAGGACCATCCATGTTGCCATGATGGCGCCGCCCTCGAACAAAAATATCCAGATATAGCGCCGGAAGCGTTTTTTCCGGCGAACGCTTTCCACCAGGGCGCCGTCCGACGTCTCAGCGAGATAGTCTTCCAGCTCGTATAGTTTGATCGAGTGCAGCGCGAGCACAACGACGCCGGCCACTACTACGATACTCGGCAGGAGAAAGTCCCCGAAATCCACGGCGAACTCGCCGATCATCACCCAGGCCATGGCAAAAAGGATCATGTGAAATATCTCTCCCCGGGCGCTTTCCAGGTCGCCGACGGTCAGTTTTTTTGAAGTCATTACAGTAAGATGTTGATGATGGCCACAGGGCACACGCCGTGACCGCAAATTGTCAATCGCAGGGATCTAGCAGGTGAAGGCCGGTGGTCCGCGCAGGTGCATGGCGGCCAGTGACCGGTCGAAAAGCCCGGTATCCTGACCGATACCCGCAGCCGGGATATCGGTTACTATCGGCGGCGGAGCCGCAACCGGAACAGGCAGGAGAAAGAAGGGCGCGATATCGAATCGCTTGTCCAGCGAATGGAAGGCAGATCCGGCCGTGGGACCGTGCTGCGATCCCGGTCCGCCAACAATCTGTGCCCGCAGGGCCGCGGCGTTAGTCCTAACCGGCCGCGCATTGGCCCACTGATAGAAGCGATAGGAGGATTGCGCGGTCAGCAGCGCGAAGCAGATGACCGTAATCAGCAATTTGTACGGCCAGCGGGAGGATCTATCGTGCCTGGCTGACATCCGGATGAAATTAATACATTTTAAGAAATTCAACGTCGGTTAAGATGAGGCCGCGCCAAAAATGACGTAGGTTTGCGCAAATTCCAGGCCAACCATGACCGTACTTGTTCTCTCCGGTTTGCTTTTTGCCGGGGCCGTCTTCGCGGGACTCCTCGGTTCGCTTACCGGTCTTGGCGGCGGCGTGGTGCTCATCCCCCTGCTGACGCTCCTGTTCAAGGTGGACATCCACTATGCGATCGGCGCTTCACTGGTCAGTGTAATCGCCACCTCCTCGGGCGCAGCGGCGGCCTATGTGCGCGACGGCATCAGCAACATCCGCCTCGGCATGTTCCTCGAAGTGGCGACGACCATCGGAGCTGTCGTCGGTGCGAGCCTGTCCGCGGTCTTGTCTACCGAGGTGATCGCGATCGTGTTCGGCGGCGTCCTGATCGTCTCGGCCGTCCTGTCTTTTTTGCGGCACCAGGACAATCTCGTGCCCGGCCCCGGAAGCCGGCTGGTCCGCGCGCTGCGGCTGTCGGGCACCTATCCGACTGCGGAAGGGCGCCAGGCATATACCGTCAGGAACGTGGTGGGCGGGTTCCTGCTGATGAACGTGGCCGGCATCCTGTCCGGCCTGCTCGGCATCGGCTCTGGTGCGCTGAAAGTGCTCGCCATGGATAATATCATGCGGACGCCATTCAAAGTATCGACTACTACGAGTAATTTTATGATCGGCGTGACGGCCGCCGCAAGCGCAGGGATCTACCTGAAAAAAGGCTATATCGATCCCGGGCTCTCGATGCCAGTCATGCTGGGCGTGCTGGCGGGCGCATTTGCCGGATCACGCATCCTGACGAAGACGCGGGTGTCCAGCCTGAAAAAGATCTTTGCAGTGGTGATCGCGCTGCTGGCGATCGAAATGATCTATAACGGTATCCATCATACGATCTGATCATGGAAAAGGCACGAAAGAAAATGCATGACGAGGACCTGGAACGGATCATTGGACAGCTCCTGCGGTTCGGCGTCCTGTTGTCGTCTTTTGTCGTGCTGACCGGGGGCGTCGTTTACCTGGTCCGCCACGGACACCAAACCCCGGCATTCGGGACGTTCCACGGCGAGCCGCTCAAGATGCGCAACCCGGTTCAGATGTGGAAAGCCATTTTCCATGGCGAAGGCAGGCCCGTGATCGCCTTTGGGCTATTGCTGCTCATCCTGACGCCTATTGCACGCATCGTCTTTTCCATTGCCGGCTACCTGCTCGAAAAAGACTATCTCTACGTCCTGATCACGGTGTTCGTGCTCGGTGTGATTCTTTGGAATTTCTGAAGTGACTACTCCTCCTCGCCGTCCTCGTATTCGCTGAGCTGTTCCTCGGCCGGCTGCTGATAGATGCTCTCAAATTGCGCGGCGGTATCTGCGTCCACCTCTTCGACGAGTTTGAAAATAGGCTCATCCTGGAGTTTGAAAAAGTCCTCTGTCTGGGGGAGATAGCTGCGCAGCAAGACCGTCTCCTTTGTCTCGAGGATCAGAGAAACAAGTTCGATATCCGATTCTTCGTCGACCTGGATAAGATAATAAGTGTTGGGCTTCAATTCGCCGAAACTGGCCATAGTGATTCGATTTATTCTTAAAAAAAATCCGCCCGCAATGCGGACGGATGACATACTTTAACACGAAACCGGAATTATTGTTTGGCTACTTTGCGCGCCGGCTTGCCGACCGTCTTGGCCCGCGCCTTTTTTGCGGTCTTTTCCCGTTTCTTAGTGACTTTTCGCAGATCGCGGCTGATCAGCTTGCTGAAATGCCGGACATGCGTGGCCAAAACCTTCTCACCCAACTCCTGCCGGTAGTCCGCCAGCGCGCCCGCAACTTTCTCGCCGATCTCTTTCCGCACCTTCTTTTTGGGCGATAGCTCAGGAGCCATTGTTTCTTGTTGACTCATACGAATAGCGTTTTTAGATAATAATTTGATAATATAAATTTAATGTTTCGGCCACGAACCCCAATGTTAAGTTTTTCTTCGGCCGCCGAAGCCTTGGCGAAGGCGGCCTGCAGCACCCGAACGCTCTTCGGCCGCCGAAGCCTTGGCGAAGGCGGCCCGCAGCACCCGAACGCTCTTCGGCCGCCGAAGCCTTGGCGAAGGCGGCCCGCAGCACCCGAACGCTCTTCGGCCGCCGAAGCCTTGGCGAAGGCGGCCTGCAGCACCCGAACGCTCTTCGGCCGCCGAAGCCTTGGCGAAGGCGGCCCCCCCATCGACAATCTACAAATTTCCGCCCCCTCCTGACATAAGGCTGACACCGGCCGGCTGTTCCTTTGAATGGTCAACCACTTTCATTACGCCCTCAAACATTCCATTATGTCAACAATCGACCCCCTGCTGAAAGAGCTGGAACAGGAAGCCCAGACCACACGGAAAATGCTGGAAAGGGTCCCCACCGCTTATTTTGACTGGCAGCCGCACCGGAAAAGCATGACCGTGCAACGCCTTGCCACCCACATCGCCGAACTGCCCGCCTGGATCTCAATGGCGGTCACTACGGACGGTCTTGATTTTGCCGCCAATCCCTATGAGCCCGAAACAGTTAGCAACACTGCCGAGTTACTAGAATATTTCGATCGATCGCTCGCCGACGGCCGGGAACACCTCCTGTCCGCCAGGGAGGAGACCCTCGCCGAACCCTGGACCTTAAGGGACGGCGAACAGGTGCTGCACGTCGCCAGCAAAGGGGAGATCATCCGGATGGCCTACTGCCAGATCGTCCACCACCGGGCCCAGCTGGGGGTGTTCCTGCGGCTGCTGGATATCCCGATCCCCGGCAGCTATGGCCCCAGCGCTGACGAACTTTGAGCAAAGCCGGTCATTCCCGCGTTCCTGGTGCGAGGGTTGCCGCAAGGCAGAACAGGTCGGCTGCCAGGTCCTTGGGCCGCTCCATCGCCAGGAAATGTCCTCCATGGGGAAGCTCGTTCCACTGGACGACGTTGAAGATGCGGTCCGCCGCTTCCCTCGGCGCCGGGACGAGCTCCCTGGCGGCGATCAGGATGGCCACCGGCGTCTTGAGCCTTTTGGCAGACGGCGCCGGCTGCTGGGCCGTCTCATAATACAGCCGGAACGCGGACGCCGCGGTCTGCGTGACCCAGTAGATCGTCAGGTTGACCAGCAGTTCATTCCGGGTATATATTTCTTCGAGGTCACCGCTGTGATCCGTCCAACCGTGGAACTTTTCGATGATCCAGGCGGCAAGACCGATGGGTGAGTCGTTTAGGGCGAAAGCGAGCGTGTCTGGCTTCGTCGACTGCAATAAATTGTACGCCCCTTCTGTCCGCTGCCACATGGCGCCTGTCCGCAGCCATTCTTCCTCGGGGGCGGACAACTGGTCCGCCGGCAGCGTGAACAGGTGCTGGAACGGGACTTCCGTCAGGTGCAGCGCGATCACCCGCTCGGGATGCGCATGCGCAAGCTCCCGTGCGACAAGGCTTCCGATATCACCGCCGTGTACCATGTATTTGTCATAGCCCAGCCGCTCCATCAGCCGGGCATACAAGGCCGCTATGCGGACGACATTCATTCCCGGCTTGGTCGGCCGGTCCGAAAATCCGTATCCCGGCATCGACGGGACAACCACGTCGAAACTCTGGTCCCCGGGCCCGGGCTCGGTCAGCAATGGGATCAGTTTGAGGAAGCGGAAAAAGGAATCCGGATACCCGTGTAGCAGCAGGATAGGCACCCGGTGCGGACCCGCTCCCTTTTGCCGGATAAAATGGAGGCCGAGACCATCGATCGTCATCCGGAAATGGCGGAAGCCGTTTAGCAGTTCTTCCTGTTCCTTCCAGTCGAATCCATGGCCCCAGTGCGCGCAAAGCTGCTGCAGATATGTCTTGTTGGCGCCGTAACGCCAGCCGCTGCCGGGGATCTCGTCCGGCCAGCGCGCCCTGCCGAGCCGCTCGCGCAGGTCCTCGATGATATACGGGGAGACGTTGATCGTAAAAGGCTCGATACCCGTGGCGGGTGCTGTGGTTGATGCGGTACCCATGGTAGGTCGTTTCAACAACCGATGCAAAAACCCGACCAGTAGCTAATCATCTGATAGTCAATAAAGCATAGCTTTCCAACACCTCCGGCCTGGTGCGCGCATCCAGGAATTCTCCGGTGAGGCGGCTGATATGGAAGTTGGGGAACTGCCGCAGGACCTCCACCCTGAATCCTTTCCCGGCAAGCGTATCCCCATACGACAGCGGCGCGAACACAGTGACCGGTCCGCGGGCAAGAACTCCGCTCAGGCTATCGGTGGGCACCACGCGGACCGGGACCGGACTGTCGAACTCTATCGAATAGTCGACGGGCGCTTCGCGCAACAGGTAGACGGCGGGAATGCCGGCCCGCCGCCCCAGCCATCGTCCCGCCTGCGTCCCGGCCTGGTATTGCAGGATCGCCGGGTAGAGGAAAAAATTGACGAACCCGTACGCGAGCAGCGCCATCCAGAAACTTCGGGCGACCGGCCCCGATACCGACTTTCCCTCTCGCCCCGGTACCGCCTTCCCCTCCAGCCCCAGGACCCCCTTCCCCTCCAGCCCCGGGCCCTCCTTCCCCGCCAGCCCCGGGCCCTCCCCCCCACGGATGAAAATCCATGGCAGCACCGCCAGCACGGTTATCCCGGCCATCACCCACGGCCAGCCGGGGAACCGGGAAATGACGGTGAGGAGCAAGAGCAGGAACGGAAGCAGGAGGCTGACGATGTGCTGTACGATGCGGACAAAGCGCCGTTCCCATGCCCGCCTGATCCCGAATAGCCAGGCCGCCGTGAGGATCGCAAACGACGGGAAAAGGATGTTGAGATAGTGTGGCAGTTGAAATCGCGAAAGCGAAAAAAGCGCAAATCCGGCCAGCGCACCGCCCGCGCAGATCCAGTCGCCCGGGACCGCGCGCCGGGGGCTCCGGAATCTCCGGATGACCGCCGCGTAGAGCAACACCGACCAGGGAAGGAAGGCCCATAACACCGTATGAAAGTAGAAGAAGGGATCGCCGCTTCCGCGGATGGGGCCATTGTTGAAAAAACGTCCGAACTGACTACCCCAGAAGAAGAAGCGGATACCCGAGACACCCGTTTGGCCGAACACCTGCTTTTCGGGGTGCAGGTCGAACTGAACATACAAACAGTACAACTCCGGCAGGATCAACAGCGCCGTGAGAGCGGTCGCCAGCCACCAGCGGATTTGCAGCGGCCGGCGCCATTCCTTGCCCACCGACCAGTCGACGGCAAATGCGGCTCCGATCACCAGCAGGACGAACGGGCCCTTGGTCATGACGGCGGCGGCCGCAAGGGCGGAGCCGGCCACGAGGTGCACCCACGACCGTCCGCGTGACAACCGGTAGAAATGGTATACGGAGCCGATGAGCAGGCCGGTGAGATAGGGCTCGGCGCGGACGTCGTTGTTGGAGATGACCAGGTGCGCGGCGGAAACATAGATCAGGGTCGCTAGTTGGGCGACCGGTTTACCATACAGCGACCGCGCCAGTCGCCAGGTGTACCATGCCCCGGCGCCCCAAAAAAGCAACGCCGGAAATTTGTAGGCAAACCCGTTGACGCCAAACACCCTGAAACTCAGCGCCGCCATCCAGAAGGGGAAGTGAGGCTTGTCGAGCCAGTCTCTGCCGTTGACGAAAAGATGGACGAAGTCGCCGCTCCGGGCCATCGTTTTGGCAATCGTCGCATATAGTGCCCCGTCAGGCTCCATGACCGGGATCAGCAGTCCGCCGGCGTTCACGAGGATAGCGGGGACCAGCAGCGGAAGGAACCACCTCTGCAGCCAGGGTTCCCAGGCGGGATGGTATGGATCGGTGATCAATAGCCCGAATATAGCGCCGACCACGATATCCGACGAAAAATGTTTGCTTTCGAATCGTAATCGAAACTTAACGTTCTGATAAACATGCGGTCATATCCGTCCGGGAGACCCCCCCGGGCGGGGGCATCCGCCAGGAAAGCCCGTCGATCTGCTGAAAATAAGTGAATAGTCCTATTTTTGCGCAAATTTTTGTGCATGGCCTGGAGCTCCTTCCTTCAACTGTTCACCCCCAAAGACCGGGTCTTCTACTCTCTTTTCGAACAGGTTGCGGACAGTGTGGGCAGGATGGGCAAGCTGATGAAAGAGGTCGTTGCCGAACCTGATTTCGATAAGAGAGCGGCGGTTATCGCCCAGGTGGAAGACCAGGAACACGTCAACGACGACCTGACCCACCGGATCTTTACCGAACTGGGCCGGAACTTCATCACGCCTTTCGACCGCGAAGACATCCACTATCTTGCCAGCGCGCTGGACGATATCTGCGACTACATTTTCGCCACGACCAAGAAGATCAATTTTTACCGCGTCAATCCCAACGATATCGGCATCCAGAAGCTGGCGGACCTGATCGACCAGAGCGCCTCCCAGATCCAGGTTGCCGTGAAAGAGTTGCGGAACATGCGCAACATGCGTAAGATCACCGATGCGCTGGTCAAGGTCAACAGCATCGAGAACCAGGCCGACGACATCTTCGACCTGAGCATCGAGCGGCTTTTCGAGACCGAGCCCGACGCCAAGGAAGTGATCAAAAAGCGCGAAATCTACCAGGTGATGGAGATCGTTACCGACAAGTGCGAGGATGCCGCCAACGTGATCGAATCCATCATCATAAAATACGCCTGATCCCCTATGCCCTTTCTGGTCATCACGATTATTCTGGCCCTGGTATTCGACTATATCAATGGTTTCCACGACGCCGCCAATTCGATCGCTACCATCGTGTCGACAAAAGTGCTGACGCCATTTCAAGCCGTGCTGTGGGCCGCCTTTTTCAATTTCGCGGCCTTTTTCATCTCCCGCTATGTGGTCGGGGAATTCCGGATCGGCAATACCATCGCGGCCTCCGTCAATCAGGATTTCATCAACCTGCCCGTCATCTTTTCGGGGTTGATCGCTGCGATCTGCTGGAACCTCCTCACCTGGTGGTTCGGCATCCCTTCCAGTTCCTCCCATACGCTGCTGGGCGGCTTTATGGGCGCGGCGCTCGCGCATGCGGGGGCATTCAGCGTTCATGGCGTGTCGGTCATCAACTACGCCAAGGTCATCCCCATCTTTTTCTTTATTTTCCTGGCGCCGTTTATCGGGATGATCGTCGCGTTTGTGATCTCACTGCTCATTTTGAATGTTTGCAGACGGGCCAATCCTTACAAGGCCGACAATTGGTTCCGGCGTCTCCAGTTGTTGTCGTCCGGGCTGCTCAGCCTCGGACACGGCGGCAACGATGCGCAGAAGGTCATGGGCATCATCGGCGCGGCAATGATCTGGTACAATAAATCGCAGGGGCACGACATGACCTTTCACCAGTTCGTCGACAACAATATGTGGGTGCCGCTGGCCAGCTTCACGGCGATCGCCATCGGGACCATGAGCGGCGGCTGGAAGATCGTCAGGACCATGGGGACGCGCATCACCAAGGTCACGCCGCTGGAAGGCGTCAGCGCGGAAACCGCCGGGGCGCTGACCCTGTTCCTCACCGAAAAACTCGGGATCCCCGTCAGCACTACGCACACGATCGCCGGTTCCATTATCGGCGTCGGCGCGACCAAACGGCTTTCCGCGGTGAGATGGGGCGTCACCATCAACCTCCTTTGGGCGTGGATACTGACGATTCCGGTCAGCGCGCTGTTGGCAGCGGTGGTATATTTTATCATTAACTTGTGGAAATTTTAGATATGAAGGGAATTATTCTTGCGGGGGGATCCGGTACGCGTCTGCATCCGATCACCTATGCGATCAGCAAGCAGATCATGCCGGTCTACGACAAGCCGATGATCTATTATCCCTTGTCTACCCTCATGCTGGCGGGCATCCGCGAGATCCTGATCATTTCCACCCCGCACGACCTTCCGCTTTTCCGTAAACTGTTTGGCGATGGTTCGGCGCTCGGCCTCTCGTTCAGCTACGCGGAACAGCCGCTCCCCAACGGACTCGCGCAAGCTTTCGTGATCGGGGAATCCTTCATCGGCAAAGACCCCGTGGCGCTCGTACTCGGCGATAATATCTTCTATGGGGCCGGGCTGGGGGCGCAGCTCGAGCGGAACACCTCGCCGTCCGGCGGCATCGTCTATGCCTACCAGGTCAGCGACCCGGAACGGTACGGTGTCGTCGAATTCGATTCCAACAACAAGGCCATTTCCATCGAGGAGAAACCGGCAAAGCCGAAAAGCAACTATGCAGTGCCCGGTTTATACTTCTACGACAACCAGGTGGTCGCCATCGCCAAAGCGCTGAAGCCCTCGGCGCGCGGTGAATACGAGATCACCGACGTCAACCGGGAATACCTGCGGCAGGGTAAACTCACCGTATCCATCCTGGACCGGGGGACCGCCTGGCTCGACACGGGCACCTTCGATTCGCTGATGCAGGCGACCCAGTTCGTGCAGGTCATCGAACAGCGGCAGGGGATCAAGATTGCGTGTATCGAAGAGATCGCCTGGCGAAAGGGCTTTATCGGTACCGCGCAACTGGAGAAGATCGCGCAGCCCCTGCTGAAGAGCGGTTACGGGCAATATTTGATCAACCTTATACAAATGGATAAACGATAATTATGCAAAAGATCCTTGTCACCGGCGGATGCGGCTATATCGGTTCCCATACGATCGTGGACCTGGTCGCAGGCGGCTTCGAAGTGATTTGCGTCGACAACAATGTCAGGTCGTCCCCGCGGATCCTGGAGGGCGTGGAGAGGATTACGGGGAAAAAGATCAAGAGCTACAAAGTGGACCTTTGCAATTATGACGATACCTACGCCATTTTCCAGGAAAACGAGAACATCGCCGGCATCATCCATTTCGCCGCCTACAAGGCGGTAGGCGAATCCGTCGAGCAACCGCTGCTTTATTTCGAGAACAACCTGCTTTCGCTGATCAACCTCCTGAAATGCGTGCAGGAATTCAGCATTCCCCATTTCGTGTTCTCTTCCTCCTGCACCGTGTACGGCAACCCCGACGTCATCCCCGTCACGGAGCTCACGCCGCCAAAACCGGCGGAGTCGCCATACGGGTACACCAAACAGATGGGGGAACAGATCATCAACGAATTCTCAAAAGCCACCACCCGGACAAACAGCATCCTGTTACGCTATTTCAATCCGGTCGGCGCGCATCCCAGCATCCTGATCGGCGAAATGCCCGTCGGCAGACCCGCCAACCTCGTGCCGGCGATCACGCAGACGGCGATCGGACGACTGCCGCAACTGACGGTGTACGGCGACGACTATCCGACGCGCGACGGTTCCTGTATCCGGGACTTCGTCCATGTCTGTGATATTGCCCATGCGCACACACTGGCCATGCGCTACATGATGGACGGGAAGATCGCCAGGAACGCCGAGGTCTACAACCTGGGGACGGGCAATGGCGTCACGGTGCTCGAAGCTATCCGCGCCTTTGAAAAAGTGAGCGGCGTGCGCCTGAACTATGTCATCGGTCCCCGGCGGCCGGGCGACGTGGTGGCGATCTACGCCAACAACGATCTCGCACGGAAACAACTGGGCTGGAAGACCGAATACAGCCTGGAAGAGATGATGGCGACCGCGTGGAAATGGGAGCAGAAGCTAAAGGCGGACGAGAAGTTCTACAACGGGAAGTTTTCCAAACTCAATTAAACTCCGTTATTTTGTGGCGCCGGACAGCAAACGGATCCATTAATCAACTCACATCAATTTTTCAGAACTAATGTTAAAAGACATTGTATCGACCGGTCAGAAAGACACCCGAAGCGGATTTGGAGATGGGATCGTTGAAGCAGCCAGGAAGAACCCCGACATCGTCGCCCTGACGGCTGACTTGCTGGGCTCGATGAAACTCAATCAGTTCATCAAAGAATTCCCTGACCGGTTCGTCCAGTGCGGTATTGCCGAAGCCAATATGATCGGCATCGCCGCGGGCCTCACCATCAATGGCAAGATCCCCTATACCACCACCTTTGCCAATTTTTCGACCGGTCGCGTGTATGACCAGATCCGTCAGTCGGTTGCCTATTCGGGTAAGAATGTCAAGATCTGCGCATCGCATGCCGGTGTCACGCTGGGAGAGGACGGCGCCACCCACCAGATCCTCGAAGATATCGGGCTGATGAAAATGTTGCCCGGGATGACGGTCATCGTGCCCTGCGACTACAGCCAAACCAGGGCCGCCACGATCGCGATCGCCGACTATGCGGGACCGGTCTACCTGCGCTTCGGCCGGCCTTCCTGGCCCATCTTCTCGGACCCCTTCCCTTTCCAGATCGGCAAGGCACAGGTTTTCTCGGAAGGAAAGGACGTTTCCATTTTCGCCTGCGGCCACCTCGTATGGAAAGCCGTCGAGGCGGCGAAGATCCTCGAACAAAAGGGTATCTCCGTGGAGCTGATCAATCTCCATACGATCAAACCCCTCGACACCGGGACGATCCTGCGATCGGTACAAAAGACGCGTTGCGCGGTTACGGCGGAGGAGCACAATATTATCGGCGGCATGGGAGATGCGGTCGCGCAGACCCTGGCCCGAAACTTCCCCGCACCCGTCGAATATGTCGGTACGAACGATACCTTCGGCGAAAGCGGCACGCCGGCCCAATTGCTGGTGAAATACGGATTGGACACGCCGAATATCGTCGCCGCTGCCGAGAAGGTAATAGCGCGAAAAAATAAATAGCTAGCTTTATGGGGGTGACCATCCAAGATACCGAGTTGCTCTTGCAATTCCGGGATCCCGCCACCAGGGAGAAAGCCTTTACGGCGATCATCAGGAAATACCAGGAGAAGCTGTACTGGCATATCCGCCGGATGGTCGTGGAACACGAAGACGCCAACGACGTATTACAAAATGTATTCATACGTGTCTGGAACGGGCTCGATAACTTCCGCGAGGACTCCCAGTTGTACACCTGGCTCTACCGGATCGCCACGAACGAATGCCTGAGCTTCCTCGAGCAGCAAAAACGCAAGTCTTCCGTGTCCCTCGATGAAATGGAAGGCGGCCTGAGCAACAAAGTGTTGGCGGACAAGTACTTCGATCCCAACAAGCTCGAGTGGAAGTTACAGTTGGCAATTCAACAACTCCCTGACAAACAACGCGTTGTATTTACCCTTCGATACTATGACGAGATGCCCTACGAAGAGATGAGCCGGGTGCTGGACACATCGGAAGGCGCACTGAAAGCGTCCTATCACCATGCGGTCAAAAAGATCGAGGATTATATCCTGAACAAGTAACGGACGTAAAAATTTGGCGCCCGGATCATTAAACTTTGATTAAACGGGGGGGTCTGAAAATAGATGGAACCGAGCAACGACATAGCGGTGGAACTGAGCGCGCTAAGTGCGCCGGTCGCTCAAATGATGGGCGGTCTCGGCCGCCGGATGCCCTACAGCGTCCCCGAAGGCTACTTTGAGCAGTTTCCGGACCTGGTTTCCTGCAGAATAGCAGCGGGGTCGGGGACGTTCGAGGTTCCCGCGGGCTATTTCGACGGACTTGCCAGCCAGATCATCACCAGGATCAAGGCAAACGAACGGTCGAAGGAAAAGCCGGAAGCAGTTGACAGCGATATCCGGGCCGAACTGGCCGGAATTTCCGCCGTCGTCGCCGGTATCGGCCGGCACATGCCCTACCACTTGCCCGAAGGATATTTCGACGCGCAGTCGCCTGTCCTGGCCGTGCTGAAACAGACCTCCGCCTACCGGGTGCCCGAAGCCTATTTTGACCACCTTTCCCCGGTGCTGACAGTGGCGCGGGAGCTTGACGGCTACCAGGTGCCGGAAGGCTATTTTGACAGTTTTCCGGCGACCGTGACGGCCAGGATCGCCGCCGGGGTATCGGACACCGGTTCGGCCGGCGCTGACCCGCTGGGCGGCAGGGTGATCGCCATCGGCAGCCGACCGAAGACCCCCACGCAACAATTTTGGGCCAGGTGGAAATATGTATCGGCCGCCGCGGTCGCAGCCTGCGTATTGCTGGTCTTCGGCTTGCCGCAGCTCCGGCAACACGTGGGCGGCAATCATCCCGCCTCGGCGGATATCGAGCAGAACCTGCAAAAAGTAAGCGACCAGGAACTGATGGCTTACCTCGACGATCAGCATACCTTCGTGGCTGATCCGGTGACGGATGGCGGGGCGACCATGGACATGAACGAAGGGAATATTAAGAGTTTTCTGGGAAATGTATCGGATAGCGCCCTGCAGCAATATGTGGAGGAGCATGGAAAGGAAGAAGACATGGCAACGAATTAGACGTAACAATGAAAAAATTATTCTCCGTATTGGTAATCCTGTGCTGGCTGACCCTACCGGCGCGGTCACAAGCCCCCAAAGGCCCGTGGCAGGGAAAGCTGGAGGCGATGAAAACCACATTCATCACGACCAGGCTGCAACTCACGCCGCAGGAAGCCGAGAAGTTCTGGCCGATATATAACCAATACGACGCAGAAGTCCACCAGGCCTTATATAATTACCACCACGAGCCGAATCCGAATGAACTGGAGCTGGAGCAAACGCTGCTGAATATCCGGAAAAAATATGCCGTGGAATTTCACAAAGCGATCTCCTTTGGCAAGATCAACGATTTCTTCATTGCGGAGCGGGATTTCAACCGCATGGTCCAGCAGGAGGTGAACAGGAGAAGGCGGGGATACCCGGCCGGGCCGCCGCCGGGCCCATAGACCGCGACTTTTGCCCAATTGACCGATAAATTTTACAAGAAGATACTTGATTCACGATATTTGAACTTGGTGTTTTTCATAGGTTAGCAACGGCCGGCTCTTTCCAGGGCAGGCCTTTTTTCAAGCCTCCCCGCCGGCCAGGCCTTTTTCAGGCCCGCCCCGCCGGCCAGACCGGCATCCTTACGTCATGGTAGAACAAGAAGGTCCACCCTTCGCGCTGCCCCTGTTTCCACCATTCCTGTCTCAGCTCCATCGCCCGCTTACCGTCGTAGTCGTATTTCGCCACGAAGCGGCTCTTCATCTGCTGTAACTGCGGGGCGACATCGCCGCCGAAAAACACCGTCTCGCCGCCATCCACGATCCGGAACACCTGGTGCCAGGGGCAATGCGCTCCGGTCACCTCGTAGCGGATATAGCCATCCAGCACCCCATCCCCGTCGAGGAGTACGACCTGCCGAGATGTCCGCAGACATTCCAGTTCTTCCGGGAGATAAGAAGGTGCGCCTTTTTCAAAAGCAAACTCCAGTTCCCGCCGCTGCAAATAGTATTGTGCATTCGGGAAGGACAGCCGGCCTCCCGGGCATATCCCGCCCGCGTGGTCTTTGTGCAGGTGGCTCATCAGGACCTTGGTGACCCTTCCGGGCTGGATGCCCGCCTTTTCGAGGTTGGCATGGATCTGCAGCCCGCCCCCTTTCTGAAAACCGAGCCCGGTATCGAGGACCAGGACGTCCTCCGTCGTCAGCACCGCGAAAGGCTGGATCTCGACGAGCAGGCTGCCCGTGGGGCGTTGCTGCAGATCGTCAATATCGCTATCAAACGGTACGAAAAGCTTGGTCTTGTCGATGGTGAACGCGCCTTCGGAAAGGGGAATGATTTGCATGCCGCAAAGGTAGGGGATGCGGCGCGTCGTCCGAAGTTTACCGAAGCACCATCTGGCGGTCGGCATCGAGCCGGACAAGGATGAAGAGCATTGTCGAAAAGGTCATCAGCGATGTGCCGCCATAACTGACAAAGGGCAGCGGGATCCCGATCACCGGCGCCAGGCCGACGGTCATACAGACGTTGATCGTGATATGGAAGAACAGCACGCTCGCGACGCCATAGGCATAACACCGGCTGAAGACGCTTCGTTGTCGCTCCGCGATCGTCACGATCCGCATGAGGAGTACGACGTAGATCCCAAGGAACAGGATGCTGCCGAGGAAGCCGAAGCCTTCGCCGACGGTGCAGAAGATGAAGTCCGTCTTTTGCTCGGGCACGAAATCGTATCTGGTCTGGGTGCCCTTCAGGAGCCCCTTGCCGATCAGGCCGCCGCTACCGATGGCGATCTTGCTTTGTTTGACGTTGTAATTATTGTTGCTGCTTTCCTTCCTCCGGCTGCTGCTTCGTTGTTCGTTATCCAGCGCCGCGGCGGCTGCCTGGTCTTCGGGGACATAGTCCTTGCCGATGGCGTCGTAGATGCGTTTGACCTGGTAGGGTTTGAATACATGATGAAACGTCCAGGGTACCACGAACCGCTGAACGCCCACGCACACCGACCAGATACAGACGATCCCCAGCAGCACCGTGCGGCGGCGGCGGATCAGCTTGCGTAAAAAATAAATGGCCGCGACCGCAATCCCGGTCAGTATCAGGGCGAGCGTATTGGGCTCCATCAAAAGCGTCGCGACGACCAGGACCGCAAAGGAGAAACCGATCACCAGCACCGATGGCGGCAAACCCTCCCGGAACATAACGAGGAAAAAGGAAAAATAGACCAGCGCAAGCCCTGTTTCATCCTGAAGCTTGCACAACATCGCGGGGGCCAGCGCAATGACGACCGCAATGATCTGGGCCCGCGGACGCGTAAAATTCGTTTCCACCCTCGACAGATATTTGGCAAGCGCAAGCGCGACGAAAAGCTTGCACAGGTCCGCGGGCTGCAGCTGGAATGCGCTGCCGAACCGGATGATCGACTCGGTCCCCTTGATCCGGGTGTGAAATGGAAACACCAGCAGGAGCAGGAATATCCCGAAGGCATAGCCGAGATTGGCGGTGGCCGTAAAGAATTTGCTGTCCGTCAGCAGGATAAAGGTCCCGACGATGCCCGCGATCACGAGGAAGAGCAGTTGCCGGCTGTAATCGGTCCGCAGGGAAATGAACCCCTGCACAACGTTGTCGCCCTCATGCCAGGAGGCCGCAAAGATGCTCGTCACGCCGATGACGCAAAGGATGAACCAGATCCACACGAGGGACCAGTCGACGCCTTTTGATATCGTGGGGTTTCGTTGGCTCATTTTGTCGGATTGGAACTGTCTTTGGGAAGATCGGCCTTATCGGGCTCCGGCCGTGCTGACGAATCCTTTCCGGTCTGTCTCCGCGACACCCGGCGCCGCCCTGTTGAGTCTTGCTGCCCGGCACCCGCGTCTTGCTGCCCCGCGCCGGAACCGCGCTCCGCCGCGCCCGGATCGTGGCGCCGCTCCGCGGAATCCGCATGGATGGCCTGGCTATCGGCCGCCTGCTCGCGCGCCTCTTGCGCCCGAATCTTCGCCAGCCTTTCCGCCAGCGCGCTTTTATATGGCGACGGCTTGCGGAGGTTCGCCAGGATCGGGCTCCGTGAATCTTCCGAAGTATCGAGTAACATCCGGCGATAGGCGGGATCATGGTATTTCAGCCAACGGCTGCTGTCACCGGTCTCATCGGCCCAATCCGCGGCACGGATCGAATCGGCCTCGAACTGCTTCCGGACAAGATATTTCGGCATATAATTCCGCGTGGTCAGGTCGTCTTCCAACCCGAGCCGGTCGGTGGCGATGGTGTCCCGAAGGTATTTTTCCACGAGCAGCGAGGCGATAGGCGCTGCGACGGCGCTCCCATATCCTCCGTTCTCTACGATTACCGCCACCGCGATCTTCGGGTCCTCCCGCGGCGCGAAACAGGCGAACAGCGAGTGGTTCCGCAGCTTGATCACCCGCCCGTCGATGCGCTGCTTGTTTTCCGCGGTGCCCGTCTTCGCGCACATATTGATGCCCGGGATCCGTGCGACCCGGCCGGTGCCGATCTCGGTAACGCCCTGCATACCGCTCTGGACCACCTCATAGTCTTCGTCGGAGATATGGTTGACCACCTGGTGTTTGATATGGAAGCGGCTGAGCACCGTGTCGTCTTCCGGCGAGCCTTCGATATTCCGCACAAAGTGCGGGGTGTAGTAAAATCCTTTGTTGGCCACGATGCACATCGCGTTGGCGATCTGCAGCGGCGTCTCCTGCATCTTGTCCTGTCCGATGCCCATCGTCACCATCGTGCAGGAGTTCCAGGAGTGATGATAATCGCGGTCATACACCGATGTATCCGGAATGTTGCCGCCGTCTTCGCTGGGCAGGTCGACCCCGAGCCGGTGGCCGAGCCCGAAACCGTTCACGTATTCCTTCCAGCGCATCAGCCCGATCCGGGGGCTGTGGAACTCGGGGTTGTCGAGCTCCAGGCGAAAGGTATTGTAGAAAAAGGAATTGCAGGAGTTCGCGATCGCGAGCCGCAGGTCCGCCGCATGGCCTGGCTTGGTTTCATCACACCGCCGGACCTCCCCGCAGCCATAATAGAAACCGCGGCAATCGATCCCGCTGGCCGGGGTGATCACGCCTTCGTCGAGCCCGATCAGCGCGCCCAGGGGTTTGTAGGTGGACCCCGGAGGATATTGTCCCTTGATGGCCCGGTTGAGGAGCGGAGCCGAGACATCGAGGACCAGCCGCGCATAGTTGGCCTGTTTGTCGGGACCGGTCAGGCTATTGGGGTCATAGGTCGGCCCGGAAGCCATGGCCAGGATACCGCCGGTCTTGGGATCGATACAGACGATCGCGCCGGTCTTGCCGTACAACAGCCTTTCAGCGAGCTGCTGGAGTTCGATGTCGAGATAGGTATCGAGGTTCTTGCCCGCAACGGCGGGCGTATCCAGCGATTTGTCCTGGTAGCGCTCCACGAGCCGGTTCTTATTATCCTTGAGCCAGAACTCGGTGCCGCGCTGCCCCATGAGCACTTTCTCATAGGATTGCTCGAGGCCGCTCCGGCCCACGTAATCGCCCAGTTGATAGTAATTGTTGGACCTGCGGAGGATCGCGGAATCGACTTCACCGACATATCCGGTTACCTGCGCGGCCGCATTGAAAGGGTAGATCCGGACCGGGCGTTCCTGCAGGTTGAAACCGGGGAATTTCCAAAGGTTCTCTTCCATCCGGGCGTAGATCTCCGGCGCCAGGAGGTCTTCGAAGGTAACGGCGCGGAACAGGCTGTTCCGGATCTTCGAACTGCTCATCCGGCGGCGGAACTCCGCCGTATCCATATTCATCAGTTGGCAAAAATAGGCCGTATCGAGATTCTTGACCTGGGACGGCGTCACCATCAGGTCATAGTAGATCGTGTTGTTGAGGATGGCTCGCCCCTTCCGGTCATAGATGATCCCTCGGGTCGGGTAGATGCTTTTCCGGTATAACGCATTTTCCTGGGCCTGCTCCTTATATTTTTTCGAGATGATCTGCAGGTGGAAAAGCTGCGCCGCAATAATGAGGAACATTCCGGCGAAGATGAGCCGGATAATGTTGCTGCGCGATTGATTGAAAACGGGCATATGGAAAAACCTGCAATTTACGAAACCAGGGGTTCACTGAAACGTTAAATCGGCTTTAGATCGTATTGGTCCTGAACTTTTGTTTGCGGAAAAACAGGATCTCCGTCAGCAGCACCAGCACCAGGCTCACGGCGGTCGACGAAATGACCTTTCCGACAAAGTAAACAAAGGACCCGAAACTCATCCATTCCAACAGAACAAGGTAAGAATGGTGTAGCAGGGTGAGCACGAGGACATAGGTTCCGTAGGGCGCCCAGCCCATGCTGACGAAGGAGGGAGCGACATAGTTCTTATCGGCGCCCTCCTGGGAGATGAGCATTCCGATCACAAAGGGCCTGACATAGGCGATCAGGGTACAGGCTGCGGCATGGAGACCGGGCGTTTTAAGGAAGTAATCCAGGCAGAGCCCGTAGATGAAGCCGATAAAGGTAATCGACATCCTCGACAGTCCGAATGGCAGCCACAGGATGTACAGGTAATACAGGTAAGGCGTGATGAAACGATGGAGCGGCGGCATCCGGGAAAGGATAAACACCTGGACCAGGATGAAGAGGATAAAACGGATGATATTTTTCAGCAGTTCGCTCATTGAAGTTTCTTGCGGGTAGAGTCCTCCAGCCGCCGCTGCTCGTCAGCCTGAAGGTTTTCGTACACATAGGCAAATTCGAGGTTGGAGAAGTTGGTGGCGGGCCGAAGCCTCAGCGAATAGAAATTCGTCGTGTTGTCGGGAACGATTTCCGTTATCGTTCCCACCATCAGGTTGGCGGGGAGAATAAAGGTGATCGGGCTCGTCTGGACAGTATCGCCCACCGCGACGCTGGCGCTCCGCGGGATCCCCCGCATCGTGAAGCTATTGGTGTTGACGCCGTCCCAGGATACCGTGCCCGTTTCGCCGCCCTTCTTCAGTCTCGCCACCACCTTGAACTGCGGATGGAGCATGCTCATGACGATCGCGAAGTTCTCGCTTACATTGATGACCTGCCCCACGATTCCCCGGGGACCGGCCACGCCCATATTGGGCCGTACACCCTGGCGGAACCCGCGGTGGAGTGTCAGGTAGTTGGTCTTCAGGGAGGTCGTGTTGTTGACGACCTTGGCCTCCATCACGAGCCATTTGCGGACGGAGTCCGTGCGGACCGAGTCACGAAAAAGCCGCTGGGCGGAATCAGGCGCCGCGAAGTCGTCATGCAGTTGGTTCCGCAGCTGTGCGTTCTCCTGCACCAGGGCTTCGTTGGACTTCTTCAATTGGAAGTAATACTCGATATTGTTGTATTTCTCGTTGAGCCGGCCGGTCAGTTCCGTGCTTACGCTGAGGAAGGCGGCTTCGTGGAAACTATTGAACCGAAAGAGGAAAGACAGCGCCACGATCTGCAACACCAGAAAGAAGAGGAAGTTGATGTGCCTTCTGATGAAGAGAAAAACGTTACGCACCGGTAGCTGGTTTATTTCGAGGTTTGCAGGAAGGCCCTATCGCATGACGAAGGGATACCTGTCGTAATTTTTCAGGGCGATCCCTGTTCCACGGACGACGCTCTTCAGGGGGTCGTCGGCGATATGTACGGGTAGTTTGATCTTTTGGCTCAGGCGCTTGTCCAGGCCCCGAAGCAGGGCGCCGCCACCGGTCAGGTAGAGGCCGCGCCGGTAAATATCGCCGGCCAGCTCGGGAGGTGTCGTCTCCAGCGCCTTCAGGATGGCTTCCTCGATCTTGAAGATGCTCTTGTCGAGCGCTTCAGCGATCTCCTGATAAGAAACCATGATCTGTTTGGGTATGCCTGTCACCAGGTCCCGGCCGTTAACCGGGATGTCGTCGGGTGGATTGTCGAGGTCCTTCAATGCGGCGCCGATCTGGATCTTGATCTGCTCGGCCGTCCGCTCGCCGATGAGGAGGCTGTGGTACCGCCGCAGGGCTTCCATGATGTCCGCCGTGAATTCGTCGCCTGCTATCCGGATAGACTGATCGCAGACGATCCCCGCCAGCGCGATCACGGTGATGCCCGTGGTGCCGCCGCCGATATCGATGATCATATTTCCGACCGGCTCCTCCACGTCGATCCCGATGCCGAGCGCCGCCGCCATCGGCTCATGAATGAGGTAGACTTCCTTGGCGCCCGCCTGCTCGGCGCTGTCCCGGACGGCCCGCTTTTCGACCTCGGTGATACTGGACGGGATACAGATCATCATTCTCCAGCTCGGCGGGAAAAGCGGCTTTTTGGGATAGATCATTTTGATCATCTCGCGGATCATCAGTTCCGCCGCGTTGAAATCTGCGATAACGCCGTCCTTGAGGGGGCGGACGGTCCGGATACTTTCGTGGGTCTTTTCGTGCATCATCAGGGCCCGTTTGCCGACGGCGAGCACGTTCTTGGGATTATTCCGGTCAAGGGCTACGATGCTGGGCTCATTTACCACGATTTCATCATTGTGAATGATCAGGGTATTGGCGGTACCCAGGTCCATGGCTATTTCTTGCGTAAGGAAATTGAATAATCCCATTTGTGTATAGGTCAGATTTTAAGTTCTAAATGGTAACGCCCTGCCGACCAAGCAGGCTGCGCCTGCTTTTGTGCAGCAAAATTGAAGGAAATAATTTGAATTAACAAGGTGAAATCCTTTATTTTCCTCCACGCCGTACGATCCCCATCAGAACGATAAAACTTTATTGATCGTATCCCGGCGGGTTATAAAATGATTGGCTGCGGCGTTTCTCCTGCCGGCGCGTCCCGTCCTTGTCACAGGAATTCATATCCGATGTCCCGCCGGTAAAAGATCCCTTCATAGTGGATCCGCTCGAGGACTTCCCGGGATTTATCGACCGCCTCGTATACGGTCTCGGCAAAAGAGGTAACGCAAAGCACCCGGCCGCCATTCGTCACGACGCCGCCGCCTTCGGCACGGGTGCCTGCCTGAAAGACGAGACTGTCCGCCGGTACGGGCTGGTCGAGACCGGTAACCGGGAGGCCTTTTTCATACGAGCCCGGATAGCCGCCGCTGACGGCCACGATCGTGCAGGCGATCCGCGGGTCCTGTCCGACCCGGCAGGCTCCGAGCGATTGATCGGCCACTGCCTGGAACAGCGCCACGAGGTCGTTGGTCAGCCTGGGCATCACCACCTCGGTTTCGGGGTCGCCCATCCGGCAGTTATATTCGATGACATAAGGCGCTTCGCCCACCTTGATGACACCGATGAACAGGAAGCCTTTATAGTCGATCTTCTCTTCCCGCAGACCTTCGACGGTCGGTACGATGATCCTGTCGGTCACCTTTTGCATAAAAGCGGCATCGGCGAAAGGAACGGGGCTGACCGCCCCCATCCCCCCGGTATTCGGTCCCTTGTCGCCTTCATAGATGCGTTTGTAGTCCTTGGCCTCCGGCAGCAACAGGTAATTCCGGCCGTCCAGCAAGACAAAAACCGATAGTTCGATGCCGGTGAGGAATTCCTCGACCACTACTTTGCTCCCTGCCTCACCGAATTTGTTTCCCTGCAACATCAGCTCGAATTCCGCAACCGCTTCCACGTGGTTCTGGCAGATCACCACCCCCTTTCCCGCCGCCAGCCCGTCGGCTTTGAGGACGATGGGCAGGGGATGCTGCCGCAGGTAGGCGATCCCTTCCGCGAGATTTCCGGAATGGAACTCCCGGTATGCGGCCGTCGGAATGCCATGGCGGTCCATGAATTTCTTCGAAAACGCCTTGCTCCCTTCGAGCTGGGCGCCGGCCGCCGAAGGTCCGATCACCGGTATGCCGCGGAGGGCGGGGTCAGCCGCAAAAAAATCGACGATGCCTTTCACCAGGGGTTCCTCAGGTCCGACAACCACCATTCCGATGCCCTCGGTGACGCAATGCTGCCGGACACGGTCGAAGTCCAGCGGGGAAAGATCGACATTGGTCCCGCAAGCGGCGGTCCCGGCATTTCCGGGCGCAATATGCAGGGACGAGCAAAGCGGACTTTGAGTGAGTTTCCACGCGAGCGCGTGTTCCCTGCCTCCGGAACCTAGCAGTAAGATCTTCATACAGCCCCGAAATTCGAATTTCAGGCGCAAATTGTAAAAAAGAATTTATTTTCGGCCCCGCGAGCCTCTTCAGGCGGTTCGCCCAACCGGTCAATTAATTCCAGATTGCATGAGCCAAGCCACCGCCCCCAGGGCCAAACATCCGAGAGGCCTCTATGTATTGTTTATGACAGAAATGTGGGAACGGTTCGCTTACTACCTCCTGGCGGGCATCCTGCTGTTATACCTGAAGAACGGGAAGCAGTTTACTCCGGAACGGGCGGCCGATATCACGGGTAGCTTTATCGCCCTGATCTGGCTTCCGCTCTTCATCGGCGGCATGATCGCAGACCGGTACCTGGGATATATCAAGTCCATTTTTATCGGCGGGGGCCTGTTGGCGGCCGGCTATCTGGGGCTCATTTTGCCGGGCGACACCGCCATGTTCATCTCCCTGGGACTGGTGATCTGCGGAAACGGCTTCTTCAAACCAAATATCAGCACCCTTTTGGGTAATATCTATAACCGGGAAGACCTGAAACCGATAAAGGATAACGCCTATAATATCTTTTATATGGGCATTAATATAGGCGCGCTCATCTGCAATTTTGTAGCGGCCTATCTCCGGAACAAATACGGGTGGGGGTATGCATTCGGGGCCGCCGGGGTGGGAATGATCATAGGGCTGATCAATTTTGGCTCCAACCTGAAGCACGTCAGGGTCGGGAACGTCCGGCGGGAGCCTCAAAAAGAGGACATGAACCTCTCCCAGATCCTGCTGTATGTGTTTTGCCCGGGCATCCTGGCCGCCATCATCGGGTATTATTTGCCCGGGAAGCTGTTTCATACGACGATCATGGGTAGCCCGTCCAGCGATGCTTTTGTTTTCGCCTGCATCCCGGTCATTGCGTTTTTCGTGTCGATCTGGGTAAAGGCGCGGGGGCAAGACAAGAAGGGGATCGGTGCCTTATTGTTCATTTTTATGGTCTCCGTCATCTTTTGGGCGATCTATTACCAGAATTTTACCGCCTTTTCCTTGTGGGCGGACCAGCATACGGACCGGACGGTCTCCACCCGGCTTGTCGAAAAGGGCGCCGACTTCATGGGACAGCTGCAATCGGTGAACACGACGCTACGGCTCGTCATCCAGGTAGATTCCAACCTGGAGCCGGTGAAGGACGACAGCGGCCACCTCCGAAAGGTCATGGGCCCGGACCCGTATTTCAACAATATTCCCCGGGCCGACTGGCCTCCGCCCGGCGAGAACGTGAAGCTGGTCAACCCGGAACTCTTCGAATCCATCGGCCCCTTCTTTATCGTCTCACTGACGCCTCTGCTCGTGGCAGGGTTCCGATATCTTCGGAAGAGAAAAAAGGAACCCTCCACAGCCAGTAAATTCGGGATTGCGCTTTTTCTCGCTGGCCTGTCTTCCATCGTCATGCTTTTTGCGGTGATGTCGGTACCCTCCATCTACCGGTTCAAGGTATCCCCCGGCTGGCTGTGGGGAACCTACTTTGTCATAACCGCAGCCGAGATATTCCTCAGTCCTATCGGGCTCTCGCTCGTCTCCAAATTGGCGCCGGCGCGGCTGACATCCTTATTGATGGGAGGGTGGTTCCTGACCATGTCATTGGGTAGCAAAGTCGCGGGGCTGATGACCAGCTCATGGGGCAAGTTCCCGGATAAGCGGGTCTATTTTTTCGTTTGGTTCGTAGCTGCCGTGATCGGTGGTGTATTGATTTTCAGCCGGATCCGGCCACTGAACTCCGTCTTGAGGGAAAAGACCGGCGAGGCCTAAAAAAAGGTTGAGTTTCTAAACAAAATCACCTGGAATGTCTGGAAAGAAATTCGAACCATTTGTGAGCGCGCAGACCCAAATGAAGGAATTTACCTTCCGCGCGGTATTGGCTGGCAGCATATTTGGGATTATTTTCGGCGCTTCCACCGTTTACCTCGCGCTAAAGGCCGGATTGACCGTCTCCGCATCCATTCCCATCGCCGTACTGGCCATCACGCTGGGCCGCAAGCTGCTGAAGACCACTATTCTGGAAAACAACATCATCCAAACCACGGGCAGCGCCAGCGAAAGCATCGCGGCAGGCGTCGTCTTCACTTTGCCGGGCTTCCTGTTCCTGTCGACCGCAGAAGCCGGAAGCTTTTTCAACTATGCGGTGATCTTTATTATTGCCATCTTTGGCGGATTCCTGGGCGTTCTGCTGATGATACCACTCCGGAGATCGCTGATCGTCAAGGAACATGAGACACTTCCCTACCCCGAGGGCACGGCCTGCGCTTCCGTGCTGAAGGCCGGTGAAAAAGGCGGCGATTTTGCAAAAGCCGCGTTTCAGGGGCTTGGATTCGCCGTCGTTTACGCCCTTGGACAGAAACTGTTTCGTTTTATTGCGGAGACTCCGTTGTTCGATACCGTCAAAAGTAAGGGGCTGAACGGGATCTTCCCTTCCGCCCAGATCTCAGCGGATATAACTCCGGAATATATGGGGGTCGGCTACATCGTCGGACCGCGGATCGCGGGCATCCTGGTGGCGGGCGGAGTATTGAGCTGGCTGGTTTTTAATCCGCTGCTCGCTTCCCTGATCGACCCCATGACAATCGCTCACCAGCAGGTCAAGCTGGGTTTGCTGACGGATCTCCATACGATTGGCGGCGCGGGGGGCTGGGACCCGCTCACAAAGACTTTCGCCGATCCCGCAACGGCCATTTACCGCGCCTATATCCGCCTGATCGGCGCGGGCGCGGTCGCCATGGGCGGCTTAATCACCCTGATCAAGACCGTGCCGACCATCGTCGCGTCTTTTAAAGAGAGCATGGGCTCTGTGAAAGAAGCCAGCAAGGAGAGCCGCATCCGCACTGAGCGGGACCTGAGCATTAAGGTCGTGGCATTCGGCAGTCTCGCGCTGGTCATCCTGATCGGTTGTCTGAGCATCATCCCCGGCGATTCTTTCTTCAGCCGGCTGCTGATCGGGGTGCTGATCCTGGTCTTCGGCGCCTTTTTTGTAACGGTCGCCAGCCGCATCGTCGGCATCATCGGGTCTTCGAACAGCCCGGTCTCGGGGATGACGATCGCGACCGTGATGGCTACCTGTCTGGTCTTCCTGGCGATCGGCTGGAGCGGGAAGGTATACGAACCCATGGCGCTGGTCGTGGGAGGGATGGTCTGTGTCGCCGCTTCGAATGCGGGCGGCACGTCGCAGGACCTGAAGACCGGTTTCCTCGTCGGGGCGACGCCGCGATACCAACAGTTGGCGCTGATCATTGGAGTCGTTGTCTCTACCGTCGCGGTCGGTTTTACCATCAAGGTGCTGGACACGCCCACACCCGAACTGGTCGCCCGCGGCGTTCACCACGCGATTGGAACCACCTTTCCGGCGCCGCAGGCAACCTTGATGGCCACCCTGATCAAAGGGATAGAGTCGCGAAACCTGGACTGGAATTACGTACTGGTCGGCGCCGCCCTTGCGCTCGTCGTGGAACTTTGCGGCGTCAGGTCGCTCAGCTTCGCCATCGGGGTGTACCTCCCGTTGTCCACCACCCTGCCGATCTTTGTCGGCGGCGCCATCCGCGGTCTTGTCGACAAGGTGAAAAAGAAAAGAGGGGAAAGCTTTTCCGAAGTGGGCGAGGACCTCGAGAAAGGTAACCTCTTCGCCACGGGTCTGGTGGCCGGAGGCGCCCTGATGGGGGTCGTCTTCGCCTTTTTGCGCATCCCCGAAAAAGTGGTGGCCTTCATGAACAAGCTCAGCCTTGAAGCGACGCTCACAAAGGCCCTGAGCCAACCGGGTTATTATCTGCTGGGCGTTGCGTTTTTTGCGGCAATGGGGATCGCGTTGTACAGGGCGGGGGTCTCAAAACAGCAACCCGTGGCTTAAAAAGTGGCGACCGCCGGGATCAGCTCATCTTGAACGGAACGATCATTTCAAAGACGGGGATATTCACCTCGAAGGACTTTTTGTTGTGGAGGTTCTCCATGGTATAGGAGCCGTACATTTTTCCCATCTCTGTGCGAAGGTTGCAACCGCTGACATACTGATACCGCTCGCCGGGCTGGAGCACCGGCTGCACCCCGACGACCCCCTCGCCTTCGACTTCCCGGTAACTGCCGTTGCTGTCAAATATGTGCCAGTGGCGGCGATGCAATTTTACGGCAAAACCATTATGGTTCTCGATGGTTATCCGATAGGCAAACATGTATTCTCCTGAAATGGGGTTGGAGTAATCCGGCTGATAGAACGTCTCCACGCTTACCTCCATCCCCTCAGAGATCTTGTTAGCCATCATAACCAAATTTTCCTAAAGTTAATTAAAATAGCCACAAACAGGGTTAATTTTGCGGACGAATTGAAAAAGAACCAAATATGAAGATTGCGGTTGCAAAGGGAGATGGGATAGGCCCGGAGATCATGGCGGCGGTGTTGCATATTTTCGATGCGGCGAAGGTTCCCCTGGAATATTCAATGGTGGAAATGGGGAAATGGGTCTTCGACAAGGGCTTCTCGAACGGCATGACACCGGAGGCGAAACTGACGATAGAAGACCTGGGCATACTCTTCAAAGGGCCGATGGAGACGCCGAAAGGAAAAGGCGTCAAGAGCGTCAATGTCACGGCGCGCAAGACCTGGAACACATATGCCAACAAACGGGTGTTCCAGTCGCTGCATGGCGTCGACACCGTCTTCTCACGCGCGGGTATCCCCATCGACATCACGATCGTCAGGGAGAACATCGAGGATACCTACGGCGGGATCGAACACATGCTCACGCCGGATGTCGCGCTGAGCCGGCGGTTCATCACCCGGCCCGGAAGCCTGCAGGTGATCAAGTATGCTTTCGAGATGGCCAGGAAGAATGGTGCAAGGCGCATTACCTGCGGCCATAAGGCCAATATCATGAAGCTGACGGACGGGCTCTTCCTCGAGTGCTTCCAGGAAGTCGCCAAAGAATATCCGGAACTGAAGTCGGACGATGTGATCGTAGACGACCTGGCGATGAAGCTGGTCATCCGCCCGCAGGATTTCGACGTTGTGGTGCTGACCAATCTGCAGGGAGACATTATCTCCGATCTCTGCGCCGGGCTGGTCGGCGGATTGGGATTCGCGCCCTCCGCCAATATTGGGGACCATATCGCCATCTTCGAAGCGGTCCACGGTACGGCGCCGGATATCGCCGGAAAGAACATAGCGAATCCCACGGCCCTTTTATTGAGCGGGATCTCGATGCTTCGCCACCTCGGCCTGATGGAAAACGCGGCGATCGTCGAAAATGCATTGCTCTATACGCTCGAGCAGGGCGTTCATACCGGCGATTTCGGGGACAAGTCGACGCCTGCGCTGAGCACCACCGATTTTGCGGAAGCGATCATCGTCAACTTCGGCAAGACACCGCAACATGGCGCCCGACCGATCCTGCCTAACATGCCGGTGACGACCACCGCATTCCGCCTGTCGCGCAATGAGATGATGGTGTCGGAGGATCTGCAGCAGGAAACGATCGTCGGCGTGGATTTTTTTATCGAAAGTTCCGAACAGCCGCAGTCGATCGCCAAAAAATGCCAGCGCCACGGCGGCGTCAAGTTCAACCTCATCAACATCAGCAACCGGGGAACACAGGTCTGGCCGACAGGGTCGGTGTATACCAACCTGGTTAACCAATATAACGTGCGCTTCGAAAGCATCGACGGCTCGCCCCTGAATCAGCAGGACGTGCTCGGGCTCTATGTAAGCCTGAGCGGCGACTTCAAGATCTGTTCGTCCGAGCTGCTGAACCTGCTCGGCGATCGCAGAGCCTACTCGCTGGCGCAAGGCCAGTAAGGCGGTTTACCGGCGGACGCCGCATAGCAATCATCCGATATTCTGAAGATTCGCGGCAAACTGGCACGAAATTGGTGCCTTTTTCGTGCTTTCAACCGCGCGCACACCTTTCCCTTTCCCGTCGCATACCCCATTCCCTTTCCCGTCGCATACCCCATTCCCTTTTGTCGCCGGATCATTTTCCGCTTCCCGCCATCCGGTCGGAAGCCCCTTTTTACAAACCAACCTGCCCCGCTATGCCTCAATGCTACCACTTGCGGCAAAAGGTTATCCTTTTGCCTGTCGCCTTCCTTTTGTTTATCACATCCGTCCACGCTCAACCCCAGGTTGACACAACGCTTACTGCCCGCAGTATATCCACAGGTCCCAACAGCAACGGCTTTTACGAGTACCTCCCGAAGGGTTACGTCGAAGGGTCTGCGGAAACCTACCCGCTGATTGTCGCCCTCCACGGCATCAGCGAGCTGGGTAACGGTACCACGCAGTTGCCGCTGGTCCTCGACGACGGCTTGCCGATGTACATACAGAAACATGAATTTCCCGAAAGCTTCTCTTCCGGTGGTCACATCTATTCCTTTATCGTGATCCTCCCGCAATTTGTGGCCTGGCCCGTGGCGACGGACGTCGATGCGGTCATCAACTATGCCGAACAGCATTATCGCGTGGACAAAAACCGTATCTATTTGACAGGCCTCAGCATGGGCGGCGGCGCGGTCTGGGCATACGCTTCCAACAGCACCGGGTTTGCCAGCAAACTGGCGGCGATCTTTGTGGTGGCCGGCGCGCAGGCGCTGGGTGCGGGCGGGGCTGCCAATATTGCCCAGGCCAATCTGCCGGTTTTCGCGACCCATAATATCGGCGATCCGACGGTACCTTATACAACGACGGTCGACAATGTGAACCTGATCAATGCATCGGTTCCCCCGCCGGTCGTCAGGGCGGTCGACACGATCTTCAACGCATCGGGACACGACGCTTGGACCAAATCCTTCAATCCGGCTACGATTTTCAGTTCCGGTCTGAACGCCTATCAATGGATGCTTCAGTTTTCGCGCAGCGGTATTTCCGCACCGCTTCCCGTGTCGCTGACGAGATACACCGCGATACCCACACCCGACGACGACGCTGTGACGGTCGACTGGACGACGGCCATGGAACAAAACAATGCGTACTTCGTGCTGCAACGGTCCGGAGACGGAAAGCGCTTCGACAACCTCGACACGATCCGGCCCGTGACGCCAGGCTCGGCTACGCCGCGCGCCTATACTTATATCGATCCCGCTCCGCTTCCGGGGAACAATTTTTATCGGCTGACACAGACGGACAAAGACGGCAAGTTGACCTACTACGGAGTGCTCGAAGTAACGATTACCGGCGATGGCGGCAAGGCTGCATTCCGCATCAGCCCGAATCCCTGCACCGATCATTTGTCTCTCCGGTTGAGCGACCCCGCCACCGGTCAGCTAGGGATCGAAGTCATTAACGCGGGCGGCAGCGTGTTGCGCCGGTGGACGGCTGAAAAGGAAGGAACCGGGTGGTCTGGCGATTTTGGCGTGGCAGGTCTTGCCCCGGGCCAATATTTTGTCCGGGTGACCGTCGGTAACAGCCGACACGTGAAACCGTTTATCAAACTTTGATCGGAAGTCGAAAATTTTTCTGGAGTCGCCGGCGACCGGCCGCGGGGTATTGATTAGAAGCGCCTCGTGGCCGTAAAGCCTTTTCCCGTCAGCCATTGCGTGACCCTGTCACGCTGATCGCCCTGGATAATGATCAGGCCGTCTTTCACCGACCCGCCCGTACCGCAATGCGTTTTCAACTGGCGGCCCATTTCTTCAAGATCGGCCGCCGGACCGATCCAGCCTTCGACGAAGGTGACCGCCTTCCCGGCGCGCTGCCGGGTATCCAGCCGGACTTTCAATCGCTGCTGTCGCGGCTCGGGGCGCTCCTCGGGAACGGACTCCTCTTCCTGCCGGAAATGGGGATCCGTCGAATAGACGATGCCGTGACTGTTGGGTTTCTTCTTACTCATTGCTTTTTATGTTAACGTCACCGCCTTGAGGCTCAGGTCCAGGCTTTTGGCCTGGTGAATGAGGGCGCCGACGCTGACATAGTCGACACCCGTGCGGGCAAATTCTTCGATATTCCCCAGATGAATGCCGCCGCTTGCCTCCGTCTCGAACCGGCCCCCGATAAGAGACAAGGCCTCCGCCAGTTGCCGGGGCGTGAAATTGTCGAGCATGATCCGGTCTACCATTCCAACCGCGAGCACGCGTCGCACTTCCGCGACATTGCGTGTCTCCACCTCGATCTTCAACTGCGGCTTGTACGTCTGCCGGTACGTGAATGCTTTTTCAATGGCGGCTTCCAGGCTGCCGGCATAGTCGATATGGTTGTCCTTGAGCAGGATCATATCGAATAGTCCGAAACGATTGTTGAGGCCGCCGCCGATCCGCACCGCTTCCTTCTCCAGCAACCGGAAATTAGGCGTTGTCTTGCGGGTATCGAGAATGCGCGTCCGGTAGCGCTGCAACTTGTCGACATATTGCCTGGTCAGCGTGGCGATCCCGCTCATCCGTTGCATGCAGTTCAGGATAAGACGTTCGCATTGGAGGATGGTATGGATGCCGGCCTCGGCCACGAAGGCCTCTTCCCCGTCGCGCATGGCGTCGCCATCCTGTTTGTATGCCGTGAAGCTGGCGCCCGGCTCCTTTATCTTCAGGATCTTTTCGGCTATTTCCATCCCAGCCAGGATGCCGTCCTGTTTGATGTGCAGGACAGCCTTCCCGCGCGCCTGGGGGGGGATACACGCAAGTGTGCTGTGGTCGCCGTCGCCAACGTCTTCCTGCAACGCGTTGAGGACAAGTAATTGCAATTGCTCGTCAAATTTGGACATGCCGCAAATGTAGGTAAAAAGGCCGACGGGGATGTTGAGCCGTTATCAGCGGGCCGTGGGCCGGGATCAGCCGACGCGGACCCGGCATCGGCGCAAGGCCAGGGCGCCGGCGGAAGGAAATGCGGTGTCTTCAGTTCACCTGGAATCGCAATTCCTGCAGTAGTTGACGGTCTCCCTTCTGCCGCGTGAACAGCGTCGTCCGGTAATCTCCGTTGCGGGTCTGCAACACCCCCACACAGTATTCGGTGCCGCCGCTGAAGCCCATCTTTCTGACCACGAAGTTGCGAACGCCATTCGTGGAAAAGAAGTCGCGGATGATCATTTCGGCCTGGATCTTACTGTAACTGTCGTTCTTATCGGGGAGGTAAATGTCGACCCGGCTGTCAAGATACCGGGAGAGTTCGCCGGCATTGCCGAGCCGGATAGCAGTAGTAATGTCGTCAAGCGAATACGTAGGGCGGAAGGAAACCAGCGTTAGCGCAAGGGTAACTGCCAGAAACCCCAGTATGCCTTTCATATAATAGAATATTAGTCGCGCTGCTTAATCCCAAATCTGTGCCAAAATGCTATTCAGGCATTAAAATACCGCTTTGCGGGTACCAACGCAGCCTATTATGCCCTACATTTGCGGCGACAACCCGATTTAAACTGCTCTTTTTATGTCAAGCAAGAAGAAAGTCATCCTGGTGATCATGGACGGCTGGGGCCTGGGCAGCCAGGAATCGGCCGATGCCATCCGGCATGCCGATACGCCTTTTGTCAATTCCCTGTACGGTGCTTATCCTCATACGACGCTGGTGACATATGGCGAAGAAGTAGGGTTGCCGAAAGGCCAGATGGGCAATTCCGAGGTCGGCCATCTCAACCTGGGCGCCGGCCGGATCGTCAACCAGGAACTCCAGCGGATCAATGTGGCCGTTCGCGATGGCTCCTTCGCCCGCAACGCCGCATTGCTGGCTGCGATCCGTGGGGCTAAGACCGCGGGCAAGCCGCTGCACCTGCTGGGCCTCGTGAGCGACGGAGGCGTGCATTCGCATCTTCGCCACCTGAAGGCGATCGTGGACTGCTGCCTGCAGGAAGGTTTGCATGAGGTGTATGTGCATGTCTTCACCGACGGCCGCGATACCGACCCGAAAAGCGGTCTTGGTTTTGTCCGCGACCTGCAGGCCTACCTGGCGCGAACGACGGGAAAGATCGCAACCGTCAGCGGCCGCTACTACGCGATGGACCGCGACAAACGCTGGGAGCGTGTCCGGCTCGCGTATGATGCCATGGTGCTCGGGCAGGGGCCGCATTCGACGGATGCACTGGCGGCCATCGAACAATCCTATCTTTCCGGTGTAACCGACGAATTCATCAAGCCTACGGTGATCGTCGGCGAGGACGGCAATCCGCTAGCTGCTATTCGGGACGGGGACTACGCGCTTTGCTTCAATTTCCGCACCGATCGTTGTCGGGAGATCACCGAAGTCCTGACGCAAACCGATATCCCGGACCAGGGGATGAAAAAGGTATCGCTGCACTACACGACGATGACCCAGTATGACCAGCAGTTCAGGAACGTGCACATCATTTTTGAGAACGACGATTTGAAAAATACGCTTGGCGAGATCGTCGCCCGCAGCGGGTTACGGCAGATCCGGATCGCCGAGACCGAGAAATATCCGCATGTCAGCTTTTTCTTCAGCGGCGGGCGGGAGCAGCCATTCGAAGGCGAGCGGCGGATCATGATCCCTTCTCCCAAAGTAGCCACCTACGACCTGCAACCCGAAATGAGCGCAATCGAGCTGACCGACGCGATCGTGCCGGAGATCCGGAGCGGGAGCGCCGACTTTATTTGTCTCAACTATGCCAACGCCGATATGGTCGGCCATACCGGGGTCTGGAAAGCGGCCATCAAGGCGGCCGAGACGGTCGACAAATGCGTGGAAAGGGTGGTCAATGCGGCGCTGGCAGCGGGCTACACGGTCTTCCTCACCGCCGACCATGGCAACGCCGATTTTATGATCAATGCGGACGGCACCCCGAACACCGCACACACCATGAATCCGGTCCCCCTCTTTATCATCGACAAGGTCTGGAAAGGGAAGATCCGGAGCGGGAAACTGGGTGATCTGGCGCCTACCATTTTGACAATTATGGGATTACCCATCCCACCCGAGATGACCGGCAAAGTCCTTATCTGACGCTGGTTTCATAGGTCTTTTTTTTTCAAAGACGCAGCTTTACTTCGTTAAAATTGTCTAAATTACAGGGCAACAACGCGGTTAGTATGACCGAAGACGCCATTTTACAAGGCTGTTTGAAAAATCTGGCCAGTGCCCAACGGGAGCTGTACAACCGATACAGTCCAAAGATGCTGGCCGTCTGCTACCGGTTCGCCCACAACAGGGAAGACGCTGAGGACATGTTACAGGAAGGTTTTATCAAGGTGTTTTCCCAGATACACACCTTTCAGAACAAAGGTGCGTTCGAAGGTTGGATCAGGCGGATCATCGTTCATACCTGTATCAACAACCTGAAAAAGAACAAGCGGTTTAACGAAAGTCTGGACATTGTGCATGCGCACGGCGTCCAGGTAAGGGAAGAAAGCGTTCCTTCGATCGTACAGGCCAAACAGATCGTGGAATGCATCCGCATCCTGCCGATCGGCTACAGGACCGTGCTGAACCTGTACGCGATAGAAGGCTATTCTCACAGGGAGATCGCCGATATGCTGGATATCGAGGAGAGCACCAGCCGGTCGCAGTATACGAGGGCCAAACAAATGCTGGAGGATATCCTGATCCGTAAGAATATCCTGGCCAGACCGAAAGAAAAACCCGGGTGGTTGATAGCGGTCCAATGAGGATCCGATCCATGAAAACATCCAAAAACTGATTGAGCAATGAAGGATAGCAGCTTCCATAGTGGCGAATTTGAAGAACTGATCAGGGAGAAGACAGAACAATATAAAATGTACCCTTCCGAAAACGTTTGGAGGGGTGTTCACAATTCTTTACATACCAGGCGCAAGTGGTTCATCGGTTCCATGGCATTTCTGGTAACGGGGATCCTGTTCTTCTCCGGCAGGGAACTGCTGACGCCCAATCGCACCGTTACCCGCAAACTCGCTGCCAGCGCGGTTTCCATCGATAACCCCATCACGGACCCCGGCTCGGCCGCTCAACCCGAAGACAATTCCCGGAATAATTTCGTCCGCGTTCGTACTGCCGGAGCGATAGCCGGCGGCCGGCATGCCGTTGGCCCGGTACCCGCCGGGACCGACCAGCAGGAGGCGGATCAGCCGATCAATCACCTGGCCATATCCGTTAGCCACCCCGTAGTCAGCCGGCCGGACCTCTCGGAACTGCTGAGCCAGGCCGTCGCGCTACCGGGTGAAGCGCCGGCGCTGATCGCTGCCCGCGGATCGGCGGCAGGAACGATGCCGAAAGCGCCTGAGCCCTCGCAGCAGGGGACGGGATTGCTGGATAGCTGGCTCGCCCGCAACGCACCCGACAATGCCACCACGCGCCGCGCGGATGCCTCCACGGGGCGCAACGCCGCGGACGCCGGCCGCGAGACCGCCGGGATCGCCGGGTCGAGGGAATCCGGCCGCGATCTTGAAGATGATAATACGGTACGCGGTGTGCTGGAAAGCCTCAGCGCCCGGGGCGCGCAAAGAGCCCGCACGTATGGCAAGCTGGCATCCGATCAGTCGGCGCCCGGCGGGACGGCTTCCCGGACCATCCGCGATTCCTCCGGGGCCGCGCCCGTATCGGCCGGCGCGGTGGGCGAAGAATCGGACCTTTCGCGGGTCAACTGGCTCCATGACTATGCCGTATATACGCTGCCGCAAAGCCCCAACCGGGGCCGCTGGTTCATTCAGTTGAACCTCGCGCCGACCATCAATTTCCGGAACCTTTCGGGGGGCACGATGGCCCCTTCCAAGGGATCGGGCGGATCGGTCGTCAACTTTATGCCCGGAGATGCGCAGAGCTGGGTTGATCATTCCCCGGGCTATGGTTTCGAATTCGGTGGCAACGTGCTATACCGTGCTACGCGGAACCTCACGCTGAAAGCTGGTCTCCAGTTCGACTACAGCCGCTATAAGATGCTGGCCTATACGACTGGGCCGCAGCAGCAGGGCTCGGTCTACCGGACACCGCTCGGCAACTACCTCTACATGGATTCGCTCTTCGTCGCGGCGCCCGTATCGGTCAATGGCGGCCCAATCCTGCCCAACCCCGTGCAGGCAACATTATACAACAATTATTACCAGTTGTCGGCGCCTGTCGGTTTCGAGTTGCGCGTCCTGGGCAATGAACGCTTGCAGTTCAACATCGGCGCCACCGTCCAACCCAGTTATCTGCTCAACACCGACGCCTATGTCGTGACCTCGGATTACACCAGCTACACAAAGGCGCCTTCCTTCTTCCGCAGGTGGAACGTCACGGGTGGCGTCGAGGCCTTCCTCTCCTATCAGACCGGTCCTGTCCGCTGGCAGATCGGCCCCGAGTTCCGCTACCAGCTCTTCTCCTCCTATAACAGCGGACCCTACCCGATCAGCGAGAACCTCCGGGGGTATGGCCTGAAGATCGGGATCACGAAACCGCTGCCATAAACTTTTCGTAATTTTACCGGATGAGAAATGTCTTACTGGCCGCCTGTCTCGCCGGCATATCGCTGCTGTCCGGCGCCTGCGGCACGCATTCAGGACCGGCCGGGGACGGCCCCGCGGACTCGACGGCGCAACAGGATTCCGGCACGAAGTTCTATTTTCCGGTCGCCGACATCCTGGAGTCCGAGATCCGGACGGCTGATTCCCTGCCGATGGCAAAAAAGGAATACGTCATCCATAACGGCCGGACCGACTCCGGCTATCTCCAACCGGCGGAATTCCATGCACTGGCGATGCGGTTCCTCGCGCCGGAGTTGCGTGACGGCAGTTTTGAAAAGGATTTTACCGAAAACTCCTTTATAGACAACACGACCCGGGAGGCCACTTTTACTTATTCCACCACCGACGCGAACCTGCCGCTCAGACGGGTCGATGTCGTGACGGCGCCGGAAGGCGCCGTCCACCGGATGAAAAGCATTTACCTGGAAAGAAAGAGGGTCTCGGGGGACAGCACCATTTTTGACAAAATGTACTGGCGGGCCGGCACTGGCTTTGAGGTCATTAGCCTCGCCGGCAAAAAAGGCGGAACGCCGGCCGAGCAACGGTTGAAAGTGGAGTGGGGAGGAGACAATGAATAAGGAATACCATGACTTCGGAACAATTCAGCCGGATCGCAGCTACGATTCCCGTCGATCCGGGCATCTATAAGTATTTCGACGAGCAGGATGAACTGGTTTACGTGGGGAAGGCCAAGAACCTGCGCAAACGCGTCAGTTCCTACTTCACAAAGACGTTTACTACCTTCAAGACGCATGAGCTGGTGCAGCGCATCCGGCGCATCGAGTTCACGATCGTCAACTCCGAACAGGACGCTTTTCTCCTCGAGAACTCGCTCATCAAGCAATACCAGCCGAAGTTCAATATCAACCTCAAGGACGATAAGAGCTATCCCTATATCGTCATCAGGAACGAACCGTTCCCGCGCGTCTTTCTCACCCGGCGAAAGACCGGCGACGGGTCCGAATACCTCGGGCCTTATACGTCGGTGGGCAGGGTCCGGGAATTGCTCGACCTGGTCAGGGCCAACGTCCAGTTGCGAACCTGCCAGCTGAACCTCGCTGAATCGCAGATCCAAAAAGGCAAGTACAAGATCTGTCTCGAATACCACCTGGGAAACTGCAAGGGGCCCTGTGAAGGCCGGCAAACGGCGGACGATTACCAACAGGGACTGCAACAACTGCGCAACATTCTCAGGGGCAACCTCAAACCGGTGATCCAGCAATTCAAAAAAGAAATGCGCGACCGCGCCGAAAAAATGGATTTCGAACAGGCCGAAATGATCCGGAAAAAGATCGAACACCTCGAAAATTACGAGTCGCGGTCCGTCATCGTCAGTCGCCGCCTCAGCAACGCGGATGTATTTTCGATCGCGCGTGACGGTGATCTTGCCTATATCAACTATTTGATGGTGGAGACGGGGACCATCGTTCAGACGCACACCACCCAGGTCGAGACACACCTGGAAGAAACGGACGAGGAGGTGCTGTCTTTTGCCGTGGCAAGGCTCCGCGAGACCTTCAACAGCGTCGCCCGCGAGCTGATCCTGCCGTTCCCGATCGAATTCCCCGAAGAGGGTGTGGAACAAACCATACCCAGGGGCGGCGACAAACGAAAGCTGCTCGAGCTCTCGCAAAAAAATGTCGCCTATTTCCGCGAGGAACTGCGAAAGAAGAAGACCCTTCAGCTGGAGGGAAAGACGGCGGACGAACGCCGGAAGGTGCTGGAGCAGCTGATGGAAGACCTCCAGTTGACGGATCTTCCCGTACATATCGAATGTTTCGACAACTCCAATTTCCAGGGAAGTTATCCCGTCTCCGCCATGGTCTGCTTCCGCGATGGTATAGAGAGCAAGAAAGACTACCGGCATTTCAACGTGAAAACCGTGCAGGGCATCAACGATTTTGCGACGATGAAAGAAGTGGTGCACCGGCGGTACAGGCGGTTGCTCGACGAAGGGCAGTCACTGCCTCAACTGGTCATTATCGACGGCGGGAAGGGCCAGCTCGGCGCCGCGCTGGAAAGCATCGAAGAGCTCGGCATCACCGGCATGATGACGATCGTGGGCCTGGCCAAGAACGAGGAAGAGATCTTTTTCCCCGGCGACACCGAGTCGGTCAAGCTGCCCTACAACAGCGACAGCCTGCACCTGGTGCGGCGGATCCGGGACGAGGTGCACCGGTTTGGCATCAGCTTCCATCGTCAGAAACGAAGCAAGGGCACTTTTGTAAATCAACTGGAGCAAATTGAAGGGATCGGTCGTCAGACGGCCGATCTGTTGCTGAAAAAGTACCGTTCCGTCGGCCGTGTCCGCCAGGTAACGGAAGCCGAACTCTCAGCAGTCGTAGGAGCGGCAAAGGCCAGAAAGATTCGTGCTCATTTCGGGGAAATCGACAGCCCGGAAGGGCAAAAAGAGAACCCGGACGAGGGACCCCTATAATACAAAAGGGGCCCGGATAGATATCCAGCCCCGTTTTTAAAATCCAATATCCTATGAAAAACCAGTGTAAAAGTAGTAAAAGAAATCAAACCGGCAATACCCGCTTTTGGGTATTTTTAAAATTTATTTTTCATATTAACTAATTAATTTATAGCATGTTATACGCCAAAAAAAAAGGGGCGCCGCTTTGCGGCGCCCCTTTGCGGAGTATCTTGTGACGAGCTTAATAAGACCAGAGGTCCTGCTCGTAATTGAAGATCTTTTCCTTGATGTTCTCCCCTTCCAGCAACCGGAGGATCGGGTCCTTGATATAACCCTGGATCGGCAGGTCGGCCGGGTTGTCGATCGTCGACTTGATGATCCGGCTGGCGAACATCCGGCTTTCGAACAATTCTTCCCAGCTCATCCGGGCGCCGAAATTCTTGCCGTTATAGGCTTCGAACTTCGCCAGCATCGGCCGCAGGTCCGGGTAGTATACCCAGAATACCGGGGTAACGTCCCGCAGCGAGCCGTCGGGGTTCTTGATGTCCTTTTCCGGAGCGATGCCCAGGATACGGACATACAGCCGCGAGGTCTGCTTGTCGAAGACCCACTCTTCCTTGATCTCGTATCGCTCGATGATATCGGGCGAGAATTCTTCCTGGATCAGGGTGTCTTTCATGATGCCCTTGGAACCGTCCGGATCCTTGGCATAGTCGGGCACCTGGATCACGTGGGGCTTGGCCACCAGGTTCTCGGAGATCTGCTTGAAGGTCATCGGCGTGGTGAACCGGTCGTCGACGGTCGCGTCGAAGGCGGTGATCTGCCCGCTCTTGATGGCCTGCAGCAGGATATTAATGAACATCTGGCTCCCGTTGTCTTCCGTCGCCCGGTAGACAAACGGCAGGTTCATTTTTTCGTGTACGTCGATCTCCTGCCAGACGCGTTGACGGTATACGGCATCGTCCTCACGGATATGCATGTAAGGCAGCGGCGTCCGGTCCTTTACCAGCTGGCGCTCGATGATAGCGTCGTTGCGGAGGGACCGCCGGATCGTATCCAGCTTGATATCAGCGTCCGGGATCACCACGGTCGGTTTGGTCGTGTCCTTGGGGGCCACAACGGCGCCGGCAGCGGCCTGGTCCTTCTGGGTCGACTTCTTCTGTGTCGGCGTCCTCCTCCTGGGTCTACGGTGGTGCGTCGCCTGCGCATCCGCTGTTCCCGCTGCCAGGCCAACCACCAGGGCCAGGAGGCATACTCTGATAAAATGCTTTTTCATCGCTGATGTATCTTATATAGTTTTCAAAAGGATCTGTCCGCCGATGCGGACAGATCAAAAAATGCTTATTTCAAAGTAAAGATCATGCCGGGCAGCTCCCTGATCCGGCCGTCCTTACCCTTACAACGCAGGTTGTCGATAAAGACGTGGGTGCCTGGGGTACACTTCTCTACAATAGCTTGAGCCTGGCCGGTCCACCGGGGACCGTTGTTCTGGGCCTCCACATATTGCGGGAAGGCGCCGCCGCTCGCTGCGATCTTATAATCCAGCACCTGGAAACCGGACTGGAACTCGACATCTTTCAGCTTAGCCAGTACACCGCCGTTCGCCTTGAACTCAGCCGATGATATGGCGCCACCGGTGTGCGTGCCTACAAAACCCATCGGGTCGGGCAGGTATTTAACACGCACCGTGAAGGGAAAGTTCTTGCCGTTTGCGTTGACGGTGATCGTGCCTTCACCCGGCGTGGTCGGGACAATATTGTAGTTGTCACCGCTCACCTTGGTGATCGTACCGTTGCTGAACGAGCAATGCACCTTTTCCGCGCCGACGCTACCGCCGGAGATCGTTACGGGGTTGTCTTCAGCCACGTAGACGACGTTCATCTTCTGCAGGAAGATCGATGCGCCGGAGGGTACACCTACCGTGTATTTTATCGGTACGTCCTTGGGGACCTTGGTACCGTCTAGTTTAGTGTATACAATGTGAACCATCACCGTGTGCTCGCCTGCGCCCTCCGCTGTGAAGCTGGATTCGGCAAGACCGTCAGCGCCAACGTCGTAATGGGTACCGTTAATAGTTACATCCGGCTTTGCCTGTGAACTGAAGGCGCCGATACCGGCACTAATGGTCATTTTATCACCCGGCATCACATAGGTCGCACTGGGTTCTACAATGGCGTCGAACTGGTCGAATTTGATTTTAACTTCACCGATCTGCTTGTGCAGGTAATCGACGACCTGTGACTCGGAGTTCTTGACGTCGTTCTCGAATTTGCTGAGAATCGTCAGTGCAGCAACGGTCGGCGTCATGTGGAAATACCGGATCGTCCAGTTCTCGGCGGGGTCCTTCTTTTCGGCCTCACCGGTCTCGGACTTCGGGATCCGAAGGTCGATCGGCAGACGCTTGGCGAACTCGGCCCTCGTTTCGGTCATTTCTTTTTTAGTGAGGTCCGACAGGTTGGCGTTGGCATACATTGGATTAGTCGGATCCAGCTCGGAAAGCAAGAAGTTACGATAGTTCGTGAGCGAATCATAGAGCTTCTTGCCATGACCACCCTGGTCGAACATCCGGGTAGCGGCATCGAGGTCACCTTCGTTGTACACTTCTTTCCCATCCTGCGTTTTGAGACCGGACTCTTTTTGCAGCTGTTTCTTCAGCGCTTCTAAATAGGTGCTGAAGCTGCTGGCATAATCCCGGACCTGATAAGCCGGCTTGGACCAGATTTCAGCCAGGGCCTTTGTGGAGGGATCTTTCAGATTCGCATCAAAGGCGTTATAGGTCATGCCATTCTTCTGGCTGACGACAGTATTCGAATTCTCGAGGCTGGCGTTTACGGTTTTAAAGGCGTTCAATACCTCCACGGATACATTCAGTGCCAGCAGGGCTGTTAGCACCAAATACATCATATTGATCATCTTCTGCCTCGGTTCTTTAGGTATAGACATGGGTCAGTAATTAAAAAAATGCGTTATTGGTTTTTCAATGGGTTCATGCGGGCCGGACAAAACGGGCTTGGCTTCTTGGTTTCGAACGGCCTATTGTGCCTGGCGTCCTTGCATGGCACTGAGCATGTTACCATAGACATGGTTGAGATTGCCCAGGTTCTTGGCGAGCAGGGCGATCTGTTCCTGAGTTTTCTTAGCGTCGTTGACACTACCTTGCATGGTCTCGGAAGCTTTCACCAGGTTACCGTAGAAGCTGTTCATCGCTTTCAGGTGGTTATTGGTGTCCTGCAGTTCCAGCTCATAGATGGCATTCAGCGAGCCCAGGTTCTTGGTCAGGACCTGTACCTGCGAATGGAATTGTTTGGTGCTGTCTGCAGCCGCGTTAAAGCTGGAGATCGTATTGGTAGCATTCTGATAAGCGCCTTTCATATTGTCCAGCGCGGCAGCTGCTTCTTTGGTCTTGTTCGTATATTCCGTCGTAGCGGACAGGGCGCCGGAAACGTCGCTGATCTTTTCAACGGTCGTGCCGAACTTCTTGAAACCTTCCGACAGCCTGCCGAGGTTGGCCGGAGTAATATCGGCTTCCTGGAGCATCTTGTCCATCTTGTCAAGGGCGGGGTTGCCGCTGGAACCGCCGGCCAGTTTGGGCAGCGCCTCTACCAGAGCATGCATTTCACCACCCGGAGGGGGGAGGAACGCGTAGACCAGGAAGATCAGAGCCTCGGTCAGCAGACCGGCCGTCAGGAAGAAGTTAGCCAGCTCGGTGTGAAGGATCTTTTGCAGGGCGCCAAAAATTACGACTGCTGCGCCGACGCAAACAATGATATTGATCAGTCTTTCGGTAGATTTCGATACTCCAGCGCTCATAGTGATTAATTTAAATTGTTTTGAAAGGGATTTAAAGGGTTATGGAAAAAGAGCTCCTTTTGATTTTTAAAGGTTCTCAAAATCAAAACGCAATTTTGGTTTAAAAATTTTACGTATCCGGAATGTTTTATCGCCGGTTATTGTTCAGGGTCGGCGCCAGATCGATCACGCACCGGAACCCGATATAGGACTTCGCCGTATCCTGGTACTCATAGGTCCTCGCGCTGGTCTGCAGGTACAAGCCTACGTCTTTCCAGCTGCCGCCGCGAATTACTTTACGCTTCATACGGGGAGGATCGGAGTCCTTTGCGTTCCAGCGGATGTCGGGGTTCATGTCATGAACGAAGTTGGATGCTCCTTCATAGTAAAAGGAAGAAGTCCACTCGGCGACGTTACCGGCCATGCAATAGAGGCCAAAGTCATTGGGCCAGTAAGCATCGGCGCGTACAGTATAGAAGCCGCCGTCTTCGGGATAGTTCCCACGGCCGGGTTTGAAGTTTGCCAGGAGACAGCCACGCTTGTTCCTGAGATAGTAGTTACCCCAGGGGTACATAGACTGGGACCGGCCGCCGCGGGCCGCATATTCCCATTCTGCCTCGGTCGGCAGGCGGAAACTCGACTCGGTAGCCAGGTGTTTCCCTCCCAGGTAGGCGTTCAGGTACTGGGTCCGCCATTCGCAAAAAGCGGTAGCCTGGTTCCAGTTGACGCCCACGACGGGATAATTGCCGAATGCCGGGTGCGAATAGTACCGCTTGGTCATCGGCTCGTTATAGGAGTAGGAGAAATCGCGGATCCATACCAGGGTATCCGGATATACCTTCAGGTCTTTCTTGATGATGAACTGGGAGCGGGGCTTGCCCTCGTTGATCTTCTGGGCGGCCGCATTCAGGTCGAAAGTCTCGGAATGATAGACGATCTTGTTCGGGTCGATCTCCTTCTTCCCGAAGATCCGGTTATCCGGCTCGACGATCATCTGGTTGATCTTTTCGATGGTGGCCTTATCCCCGTACTTGATGGTGGCGGCCTTTTTCCAGTCGATCGCAAACCGGCCGTCCACGTCCTTGCCATACTGCATCAGGGTAGCGGCGATAGAGTCCCGGACCCAGTTGGTGAACTGGCGGTACTCGTTGTTGGTGATCTCGGTTGCGTCCATCCAGAAACCACTGATCGAAATTTGCTGATTGCGCGCCGTGTAAGCATAGTTCATGTCCTCATCGCTGGGTCCCATGTGGAAGGTTCCCGGCGGAATATAGACCATGCCGATCGGTTTCTTGAGATTATAGGCACTTGCAGGAGCCACTCCGTGCAGTTGCCCGTCGTCCAGCAATCCCTTGCCGGACTTTCCACCTAGTTTACAGCTTGCCAGCAGAAAGATGGCACAAAAAGCTGTCAAAACGGATAGGTTTTTCATTTTCATAATATTAAAGGGTATTGGGCAAAAAAAACATTTTGACAACATCTCCTACAAGTTTAAAATTAATTTTTCGAATGTCAAAGCTTTCATCCGGACAAAATTCTTCCCTGGGACGGATGGATTGACGCTATTCATTGAAACGCAACCTATAGCGGATTATTGTACGAATTCAGCGGAATTTTATGCACATTTTCGATGAGACGGATCAATGCAGATAGTTGGTTCACAGGGAGTTGACACGTATAGTTTTCGCACAGGAAGAACTGTGGCGCCTCCCCGATGGGCCTGTTTCTTAATAAGGGATAGTGGGTATTTTCCCGAGACGAAGATTGAAAAACCCGGTATGGAATTAGCTGGCGGAGGAACTCCTTCCGGGCATTTTCCGGCCTTTTGCCGGTGATCACTATCTCCGGAATAGTATACGTAAGCGCCTGAAACAGGGTTGCCCAATTTCCAAAAGACCCGGGATAACCGGTGACCATCCGCTCCATCGCGGTGGCCATCTGGCGACACCGGTCCGCCCAGGTCGGGATGTCGAGCAACCTGGAAAGAATTAACAAATTAAATGCCATCATGGAGTTCCCGGACGGTATTGCGCCATCGTAGACTTCTTTTTTTCTCAGGATCAGGTCCTGTTGCCCGTCGTGCGTAAAATAAAAGAATCCGGTCCCGTTTTCCCCGAAATGATCGATGACGGCTTCCATCGTCGCCCGTGCCTCTTCAAGGTAGGCGGTATCCCCGGTAACCTCCTGTAGCTCCAAAAGCGCCCCGACGAGACTGGCATAATCGTCCAGGAAGGCCGGGATGCGCGGACCGTCCTTGTACACATGGTAATAGAAGTGGATGCCCTCCCCTTTCAACCGCGCACGCAAAAAGGCCATGTTCCGGACCGCCCGCTCCCGGTACGCCTCCGTACCCAGGGCGCCATACGCCCTGCAACAGGCTATGTCCATCAGTGCATTCCAACCCAACAGGATCTTGTCGTCAAGGGCGGGGCGTACCCGCGTGTCGCGGTGCGCCAGCAGCCGGAGCCTGGCCTTTTCGAGCCGGTCCGCATCCGCGGGATCCGCCGGCGGCTCCATCCGCCGGGTAAGGATATTTTTATCCTCCCAATTCCCTTCGGCCGTCACCCCGAAATACGTGCAAAAGAGCTCGGCGTCGCCACCGAGGACGGCGTCGACCTCGTCCCGATCCCAAACATAATATTTGCCTTCTACGCCCTCGCTGTCCGCATCCATCGACGAGTAGAATGCCCCTTCCGGGCTGGTAAATTCCCGGTCTATACAGCTCATTGTCAGTTCGATCGCCCTGCGAAGCCGGAGCTCGCCCGTAAGCTGGTAGGCCTCGCACAGCGCTATGACCAGCAAGGCGTTGTCATAGAGCATCTTCTCAAAGTGCGGCGCCAGCCACTCGCTGTCGGTGGAGTAGCGTGCAAACCCGCCTCCGAGCTGGTCGAAGATCCCCCCGGCAATCATTTTCTCCAGGCTGAGCAACGCCTGCCCCAACGCTTCCCGGTCGCCGGTAAAATAATAATTATGGAGTAGGAACCTGATCGAAAAGGTCTGGGGGAATTTCGGCGCGCCTCCAAACCCGCCTTCCAGCCGGTCGGCGGAGACCAGCAACTGGTCCTTGATCCGGTCGGGCAGCTCTGGGGTGAAAAGGTTATCTTCCGCTGGCGCTGCCGAAGGTTCCTGGCCGATCCCGAACGAGCCCGCCATGGCCACGTGGCGGGTCAGATTGCCCGCCTGCTGCTCGACTTCCGCCTTTCTTTCCCGGTAGGACCGTGCCACTCCTGTCAGGACCTCTTTCCAGGAAGGCCGGTTGTGGAGGGACCTGGGTGGGAAATAAGTGCCCCCGTAGAACGGCCGGGCATCCGGGGTCAGGAATACATTCAGCGGCCAGCCGCCGCTGCCTGTGATCGCCTGGACGGCGTCCATGTAAATATGATCCAGGTCGGGCCGTTCTTCCCGGTCTATCTTGATGTTGACGAAATGCTCGTTCATGATCCTTGCCGTGTCCGGATCTTCGAAGCTTTCCCGTTCCATGACGTGGCACCAGTGACAGGCGGCATAGCCGATGCTGACCAGGATCGGCTTTCCCTCGCGCGACGCCCGTTCCAGGGCTTCCTCGCCCCACGGATACCAATCCACGGGATTATGGGAATGTTGCAGCAGGTAGGGACTGGTTTCCCCCGCGAGTCGGTTGGTCATGACGATACCCTTGATGTAAGGCAGGCTATAAGGTATGCAAATTTCGCGCTAGGTTGGAGCTATTTCTTCTTTTCGGTCACCGCGAGGTATTTTTCCAGCGCCGAGACCATGGAGGGGGCCTGCGGTTGAGGAGCCTTGATATCGAGGGTAAGGCCTGCTTCTTCCACTGCCCGGGAAGTATTGTTGCCAAAGGCCCCGATCTTGGTCCCGTTCTGCTTGAACTTGGGGTAATTGTCAAAAAGGCTCCTGACGCCGCTTGGCGTAAAAAAGCAAATGATGGCGTATTCGCTTTGGTGGAGGATATCCTTGACGTCGTTGCTGATCGTGCGGTACATGAAGGGCGTCGCGAACCCGCAATTGTTCTGCTTCAGCCAGCAGATGATCTCGTTGTCCTGCTGGTTCTCGGAACAGGGATAAAGGAATTTTTCGTTCTCCTTGTGCTTGTTAATGACGTCGAACATGCTCTTGTTCAGGCCGTCCGCGCCATAGAACACTTTCCGCTTCCGGTACAGGATGAACTTCTGCAGATACAGCGCGACCGCTTCCGTGATGCAGAAATACTTGGTGTCCTGGGAAATGCTGATTTTCATCTCCTCGCAAATACGGAAAAAATGGTCGATCGCGTTCCTGCTGGTGAAGATGACTGCGGTGTATTGAGTGATGTCGATCTTTTGCTTCCGGAAATCCTTGGCTGGAATGGGTTCCAGGCGAATGAAGGGATAAAATGCCAACTCGACGTCATACTTCTTTGCCAATTCGAAATACGGCGACTTGTCGGTTTCAGGTCTGGGTTGGGTGATTAAAATCTTTTTTTTATCCTCGTTCTTAGTCATGTGTGTGCCCCTCAGGATTACCGGTATCCGGCCGGTTTTGCAAAGTTAATACACTTTTTCCAAATATGTCAATAACACCTTGTAAATCAAGAGCAGGGGTGCTATTTCGAAGGCGCAAAGGTACAAAAAAAAGTAAAACGGCGTGAGTTTTATTTCATTTCTTACCGGCCGGTAGGAGGCGAGGATCCGGTATCCCCACAGTACGAATATCATTGCTAATGAGATAGTTATAAAAACCTCCCGCCATTCCTGGCCGGAAAAGATGATCACGATCAGGAAGGGAAGCAGGAAAATTCCCATCATTTTGTTCACCAGGAAGACGACAAAGATATATACGTCCGTGGCCCGTGAAATGGAAAATACCCACCCGGTAAATTTCAGGACAAGGAATTTGACAAAATAGATCGCCGCGAGCAGCGCCATGCAGTCGAGGTACAGGACCCAAAAGCGGGCGCCGGCGCCCAGGCTCGAATAATGCAGCAGGAAACAGGCGTATAGCCCCGCGGAAAGAATAAAAAGGATATTCAGGAGCAGCGAAGGCAGGGGCGTCTGGAGGACCTGTTCCCGGATCTGCTGTTGCCGGAGCGAGACCCGGAAGAACAACGTCAGCAGGTTATCGAAATATTTCTCGTAGGCCATGCGGACACCGGCGAAATAGAACAGGATGGCCACGATGAGATAGAACAGGCTGTCCTTCGAATTGGGCTGGTGTACCTGGAACGGTTCGGCGACGGGCCGTCCGGTAAACGCAAGATAGGGATCGGCTGAAAGTACCTGCTGCCAGTAGACCAGCGTCGGCGGCCCGTTAGCCGCCGCGGCCTCGTTTCGGGCACCCATGACCGGTGTAGCGGCCGGATCCGGTCCCCGTCCCATGAGGCGACCGCCCGACGAATCCCGCTGACCCGTCAAAGCGCGACCGCTCAGTGAATCATGCGAGCTCAGCAAAGCGCGACCGCTCAGCGAATCCCGCCGCCGCAACAAGTCACGCCGGCGCAGCGAATCCCTGCGGGCGATAAATGCGGAATCGTGCTTGCGGTGATGGACGGTTGCCCTGACGGTCGAATCCTGCGTAGTCCCGGCCGGGACTGCGACTGGTGACGCCGGCAAGGTCGAATCGGTCTGCGCTACCGACCGGTGGGCGATGAGGAGGCAGGTCAGCAGGATAATGGAAATTCTGGTCAGGATCACGCTTGCTTCATTACGATTACAAAAATAGATATCCTCTTTAAAAAAAGCTGACATACCCGAGATGAATTTTGGTGTCGTGGAAGTTGAAGGGCAATTCACTCGTCCTGCCCGCCGCCAGCGACATATTGAAGATGCCGGCCTTTGTCTCGAAGGCCATACCGAGCCCGGTACCGATAAACAGGCTGTTCAGGTTGTAGTCCGCGACATGGTTGGCGGCCCAGCCCACGTCGGTAAAGCAAAACAGGAACGAATTCAGTCCGGTCAGGTATCGGTATTCCAGTGTTCCGACCGCATATTGCGAGGCCAGGATGCTCTGCTCGTCAAAGCCGCGCAACAGCCGGTAGCCCCCGATCATGAAGAGGTCGTTGCGATAGGTGTTGGGACTGCTGTACACGCCCGCGTTGAATCCCAGCTTGACGGTCGCCGCCCGCCCGATCGGGAAATAATGAGCGCCGTCGATCCTGACCAGGAACTGAAAGGAGTGAAGCCTGACGGTGTCGTAGAGCGCCGCAAATTTGAAACCGCTGTCGGAAGCGTCGGTGAGCCCCGCGATAGCCTCGTTCCTGTGGATTGTCTTTGTCCCCGCCGAGCCCAGGAAATTCAGCTCGTTGCCGCGGCGGGGATTGAAACGGTAGTTCGTGTTGTTGAAGCTATACGTCAACCCCAGGCTGACCGAGCTGATATCCGCTTCAGGCGGCAGCGTGTGCGTCGCGATCACCGCGTTGGTGTCGACACGCAGCAGGTTGGACGAAGCGAGCTGCAGGAAGACTGAACCGTTCTGGCTGGGCGAAAAAGCATATTGTGCGCCGGCGACAAAATTGATATTGACATAGCTCGAGTCCTGTTTGTAGAGATCGAAGGAGGTCGTCAGCCCGAAGGGTGAATTGAAAATAAATGGTTCCTGGTACAAAAGATCCAGCCGCGGCGACCCGGGTTGCAGCTGCTGCCACTCGAACTTCATCGTTTCTCCGTTACCCAGCGCATTTTGCAGGTTGACGGTGGCTTCTCCCGTTACGACGATCTTATTGCCCAGCTCGGGGTTGGTACTCGGCAGGAAACCCACCAATGCGTCGATCTGGCTGCTTTTCCTTGGCTTGAGGTAAAGGTTGACGACAGATCCCTCCGCCAGCATGGTCAGGCTCCAGGGCTGCTGCTCCTGCACATAGGGCAGCTCGAGGATCTTTTTGCTGATCAGCTTCAACCTGTCCTTGCGATAGATACTGCCGTTCGGGATGCTGAGATACCGTTGCAGGAATTCGTTGGAAATTTTGGCGCTCCCGAAGATCCGGATACTGTCTATCTTATAGAGGGGGCCTTTGTCGACCTTCAGCATGGCCTTCAGTTGCCCGCTGTCGCTGAGTCCGATGCTGTCCAGGCCCACTTTGGCGAACGGATAGCCGTTGTTCTCCAGATAATCCAGCATGAGTTGCTGGCGGTACCTGAAAAGCCGCATGTCCATCGGCTTGTCCGTAAAGGCTTTGCCGTTCCATGCTGCCGATGCCAGCAAGGTCGGGTCCGTATGGCGGGTATCGATCTTCGCCCAGCGCCATACGTCGCCCAGGTACAGCCGAAGAACCGCCGCTTTGTCGCCATAGCCGACACTGTCGATCGAAGCGGCCGCATACCCCTTTCCCTGCAGCATGGGCAACAGCCCATCGACATATTGCACGCAGGCTTCCCGGGACCGGAACGAGGTCGCCAGTCCCAACTGCCGCTTTACGGTTCCGGAGTCCTTATCGACGGAGAGGACGCGCAGGCTGTACTGAGCGCTTCCGCATATCGGAAGGACCAGCAGGAGCATCCAGAGCAGCCGGCAGTTTTGGAACATTAGCTACATTTGTATTAGAATTCACGAATGGCTGGCATCTATCTCCATATTCCTTTCTGCAGGCAGGCCTGCCATTACTGTAACTTCCATTTTTCCACGTCCTTACGCCATAGGAACGATTTTGTTCCCGCTTTATTGAAGGAAATGGAATCACGGGCCGATTATCTCGCCAATGCCCCAGTGGATACGGTCTATTTCGGCGGCGGCACCCCTTCCCTGCTCGACCCGGATGACCTGGCCGGTATTGTCGACCGCATCGGACGGCTTTTTGCGCTCTCCGCGGACGCGGAGGTCACCCTGGAGGCCAACCCGGACGATATGACGGCCCGGGGACGGGTCCGCGACTGGCGGTCGGCGGGGATCAACCGGCTGAGCATCGGGGTCCAGTCCTTCTTCGAGGAAGACTTGCGCTGGATGAACCGCGCGCACAACGCCGCGCAGGCTGAAGACGCCATCCGGCTGGCCGGCGAGGAAGGGATCGACGATCTCAGCATCGACCTCATCTATGGCGGGCCAACCCTGCCCGACCGCCACTGGGAGGCCAACGTCACCCGGGCGATCGCCTGGCGGATCCCGCATATATCCTGTTATGCGCTGACCGTGGAACCCCGCACCGCGCTCGATTCCCTGATCCGGGCGCACCGGGTCCGGGACGTGGATACCGGCGACCAGGCCCGGCAATTCCTGCTGCTGATGGAATGGATGGAAAAGGCAGGGTACGAGCAATATGAGATCTCCAATTTCGCCCGGCCCGGCCGCCGGAGCCGGCATAATTCCTCCTACTGGCGGGGCGTTCCCTACCTCGGCCTGGGCCCCTCCGCCCACTCGTTCGATGGGAAGTCGCGGCAGTGGAACGTGGCCAACAACGCGGCTTACCTGGAAGCGATGGAAGCCGGCCGGCCGGCTGTCGAAGAAAGGGAATGGCTGACGCCCGTCCAGCAGCTCAATGAATACATCATGACTTCCCTTCGGACGCTGGAAGGCCTCGACCTCGGTTCCGTGGACCGGCGGTTCGGCCGGTCGGCGGCGGCAGGCCTGCTGGAGCGTGCCGGACGCTATATCGCCGGCGGCAAAATGGTGAAAACGGCCAACCTGGTGCTGACAACGGAAGGGAAACTGCTGGCGGACGGGATAGCGGCGGACCTGTTCTTTAGTGATGGCGGTGGCGGGCGCGAAGATATTGGACCCCCTGCGCAACCGAGAGGATGATCACCATCGCGAGGATGGCCATGGGTCCGAAGCCTTGAAAGGAGAGAGGCATAAATTCGCTTTATATATTAGACAAGGTACGACTCAATTTGTTTCATTCCCAGCGCAGCATTAACATTTTCCCACAAGATGCGGTAGATCATCTCCGCGATCGGCATTTCCGCACCTATGTCTTTGTTTCTCAAATAGATACATTTACTGGCATTAAAACCTTCCGCCACCATGTTCAATTCCAGCTGCGCCGCCTTTACCGAATATCCTTTTCCGATCATGTTCCCGAAGGTCCGGTTGCGGCTATAGAGGGAATAACAGGTCACCAGCAGGTCACCCAGGTAAACCGAAGCCGCATAGTTCGCGCTCCTCTTTTGCGCCGACCCGTCACCACTGTGGACCCCCACCTCGATATGGTGGATCCCCAACTTGCGCAAGAACCCGGCCATTTCGTCTGCACAGTTGGCGATCAGCACGCTGAGGAAATTATCGCCGTATTCCAGCCCGTGGGCGATGCCCGCCCCGAGCGCATAAATGTTCTTGAGGATGGCCGCAAACTGTACCCCATAGACATCCTGGTTCACGACGGTATTCAGGTAGTCCGTCCTAAAACACTCCGCCAGTTCCCTGGTCGCCGCCTCCTCCTGCCCCGAAAAGGTCAGGTAAGAGAGCTTCTCCGCCGCGACCTCTTCCGCATGACAAGGTCCCATGACGGTGAAGTACTCGCGGAGGTCGAATCCGAATTCCGAGCCGAGCCATTCGTTCAAAAGGAGGTTCTGTTCCGGCAAAATTCCCTTGATCGCCGACAGGACCTTCTTCCCGCGTAATGCACCCCGATCAAGCCCTTCCAGCGTCGCGGCCATATAGGCTGAAGGAACCGCCATGACCAACACATCCGAAGCCGCGATGACGCCGGCCACATCGTCGCTCAGCCCGAGCAGGCCGATATCGAAATTGACGGAAGACAGATATTGAGGATTGTGCCGCCTGGTCCGCAGATGCCGGATGATGGCCTCGTTCCGGATCCACCAATTGATCCGGTTCCGGTTGTCGGTAAGGATCTTGGCCAGTGCCGTAGCCCAGCTTCCGCTGCCTATCACTCCAAAACGCATGATTGTCCGGTTTTCAGGTTCCCGTATCAATTCTTGTTCCCCTCGAACAATTTGTCTTTTGGTACGACCTTGATGCGAACCCCGCTCTTCAGGGTTTTGCTGACCACGCTGTACGGCCCGGTCACGACCATGTCGCCTTCCTTTAGGCCGTCCTTGATCTCGATATAATTGATATCCTGGATATCGGTGTGCACCTTCATTTTTTTAACCGAATCCGCCGAGACGATAAAGACGACTTCGTCGAGGTCGCCGCCCGCAGATTTGGCAACGGTTGTGTTATCGCCGTTGTTATCGCCGTTGTTATCGCCGGAATTATTATCCCCGGACTCGCCGCTCCCCAGCACCGGGTTGTCGGTATTCTTCTCCCTCGTCGCGACCGCGTTGATCGGCACGGAGAGCACGTCGCTATGGGTGCGGGTCTGGATATCCGCGCTGGCGCTCATGCCCGGCCGGAAGGGAAAATGCCGCGGATGCTTCGGATCGATGAGATCTTTGTACGAGTCCGGCGACAGCCGGATATGCACCTTGTAGTTAGTGACATCGTTGGTGGACACCGTTGTCGTGGATCCGGTTGAAGTCGTGACGCTGCTGGCGATCTGGGTGACGATGCCGCGGAATTTCCGGTTGTTATAGGCATCCACCTCGATCAGCGCCGTATCCCCCAATTGCACCTTGGGAATGTCGTTCTCGCCGACATCCACGATAGCTTCGATCTTGCTCATATCGGCCACGCGCATCATTTCGGTACCGGCCATCATGGAATTACCCACGACCCTTTCCCCCTTTTTGATGCTGAGCAGGGACACCACGCCGTCGATGGGCGAGACGACCGTAGTCCGGCTCAGGTTCTTTGCGGCAATATCGAGGTTGGCGCGGGCGCTGGCGACCCCCGCCACATTCCCTTTCACGTTTTGCAGTGCCGCCAGGTAATTCGCCTGCGCGGTCAGGTAAGTCGCCTGGGCGGTCTCGTATTCCGATTGGGAGACGACCTTTTGATCGAGCAGTTGCTTTTCGCGGTCGAGGGCCCTCTTGTCAGTCTCCATCGTGGCCTTGAGCCCGGGCAGGGTCTCGTTCAGGTTGGACACCATGGCTTCCTGCTGGTCCATCTGTGCGGCGGCCTGGTTCCGTTGATTGGTATAGATATCCGCGTATATTCTCGCGAGCATCTGTCCTTTGTGGACGCTGTCGCCTTCCTGGGTGACGCCCAGTTCCACGACCTCTCCCGATATATCGGGGCTGATCTTGACCTCTTTCTCCGGGTAGATCTTACCGCTGGCAGAGACGATCTCAGTGATGTTGCGTCGGATCGCCTTTTCGGCGGAGACCTTGATGCCGTCGGCCTTGCCGATCCAGCCCGCACTCTTGGCGAGGACGAGGAAACCGATAATGACAACAACCACTATAATGATCCGGAGGAGTAGCTTATTCATGTTGCAATTTATTCATTTTGTAAGTCGAATGCCCATACCCTTGTAGTACTCCAGGACTTTCATCTTGAAGACATAGTCGAACTGGTCGTAGATCAGGTTCACTTTGGCATTGAAATAATTGTTTTGATTAGTCAGCAGGTCGATCGTGTTGCTCATACCGACATTGTATCTCTTCTGCGCAAAGTCGTAGCTTTTCTGGGTAGCGGTCAGCGTGATCTTTTGCGCCTCGTACTTTTCCAGTGCGGCGACTGCCAGATTATATGCCTGGTAGATATTGGATTTCAGGGTTAGATTGTCCTGGTCGCGGGTCAGCTCGATATTGCGGAGATTGAGCCGGGACTTTTCATAGTTTGTCCGCAGCGTGCCCTGGTTGAAGATGGGTACCTGGATGGAAAGGCCGACTGTCTGCGCGAAATAGTTGTTCAATTGCGTAAAATAGTGGACGGGAGGTACGGTAGAGAAGTTATACCCCTTGACGACTGGCCCCAGCACGCCTGCATTCGACCCGGCGACATGACCTATCGTATCCGTTCCCATAACCGGCGTCCCAACCTGCTGGGGCGTATTGATATAGTTGGTCCCGAGACTGCCAAACACCGAAACGGTCGGCATCATGGCCCCTTTTGCCGCACGCATGAGTTCCGTGTACCCCCGGATATTCAGCGCATCCATTTTTTGCTGCGGCTGATGCGTCAACGCCAGCTCGTAGACCGCATCCGGCTGGAGATTCGCCAGTTGCTCGATCGGTATCTGGTCGATGGGCGGCGTATCGACCTCGAAAGGCGTCGCCGCATCCAGATCCATGAGGGCTTTGAGCGTAAACACGGCCTGAATGGCATTACTCTTGGCAATCACATAATTAGAACTGTCCTGCGCCACCTGCGATTCCAACTCCGCGGCGTTCAGTTCGGGAAGTGTTCCTGCGAAGACTTGCTTACGGGTGATCTGTAGCTGATTCTGGGACAGCTGTAGTTGTAACTGTGCGGCCTGTGCCGTCTGGTCAAGCAGCAACACCTGAAGATAGTCGTTGGCCACACTCAGCGAAATATTGTTGATCAGCAATTCCGAGTTGGCCAGCATGGCCTGCCAGGCGTAACGGCTGGCGTCGATGGTCCGCTGAATGTTGAAACCATTGAATACGACGACGCTGGATTGTAATGAGAGGTTATTGTAAAGCGAAGTCTGGGTATTGAGGGTAAAGGAGGTCGGGTTCTGACTTCTGCCTGCTGTCAGGTCTACGCTGCTCCCGAAACCCAGCGTCGGAATACGCAGTAGTCGCGACTGCGTGTACGTAAGTTTGCTTAACCGGGCCTGGATATCTGCCTGCTTGATACTGATATTGTTGGCGACCGCATAAGTCACGCAACGCTGCAGGTCCCACTTGTCCTGGGCACGGCTGGCTTCGGTTAACAGGAATAAGGATATGGATAGGAAAAGGAAATGCTTTTTCTTACTCATGCGACAAATTTATAATAATTTTCTACCAGGCAGCATCAAAGGCGTGCCGGAGATCGTCAATTATATAAGCGGCGTCCTCCAGACCGGTATATAGCCGCAACATCCGGTGTTCGGGGTTGTTTGCGTCAAATTCCTCGTTGGAAACCCCGGCGCACCGGGGCAGGATCAGCGATTCGTGGCCTCCCCAGCTTACCGCCATGAATACGTGCCGCAGCGCCTCGCAGAAACGGACGATTTCCGGGCGGGAGTCCGCGTGAACATAGAAACTGATCAACCCGCAGGCGCCGGTCATCTGGCGGCGCGCGAGCGCATATTGCGGGAAATCCTCGTCCAGCGGGAAAAGGACTCGCTCCACCTGGGGATGGGATTTCAGGAAGCCGACGACTTCCCGGGTGCTTTTGCCGATCCGGTCCAGGCGTGCCGGCAGCGTTCGGAGTCCCCGGATCAGCAACCAGGCGTTGAAAGGCTGGATGCCGCTCCCGATATTCAGGTATTCGCTGTCGAAGATCTTTTTCATCATCTCCCGGGTGCCGCAAAGCACCCCGCCCACGGTATCGCTGTGGCCCCCGATATATTTCGTCGCCGTCTGCATGCTGATATCGATCCCCAGCCCGATCGGGCGCTGGTAGAGGGGCGTGCAATAGCTGTTGTCGACGATCGTGACGATCCCCTCGGACCGGGCAAGCTCGGCGACGGCGGAGAGGTCCTGGATCCTGAAATCCCAGGAATTGGGGGACTCGAGATAGATCAGGCTGGTCGAAGGAAGGATAGCCCGCTCGAAGTCTTCGATCTGCGTGCCTTCGACATAGGTCGTACTGACGCCAAACCTCGGAAGGACCACGTCGAACATGCGCTGGGCCCAGGTATAGGGCCGGCTGACCGAGACGATATGGTCGCCGCCCTTCACATTGGCAAGGACGGCCGCAAAGGTAGCGGCCGCGCCGCTGTTGAATACCAGGCAATCTTCGGCGCCGTCGAGCGCCGCCAGCTTCTGACGGAGGATCTCCACCGTCGGGTTCAGACCGCGGCTATACAGGTACCCGCTGTACTCATCCTCGAAGAGTGCCTTCAACTGGTCGACCGTCGACACGCGGAAATTGCTCGTCTGTACGATGGGCGGGGCCACCGCGTTGAAATAGTGCTCGCGATCCTCGCCCAGTTCGTTGATGATATAGGAAATATCCATATTTAGTTCTTGATTGCCAGGCCCTTGCCGGCCCGGATGACAAAATACAAACCAAAGCAAATGCTGAAAATCCCCGCGCCGAACAGCGCGGACCGCGGGTCCCCCCACACGATGCTGGTGGCCACCCCGATATAGGCCAGGATGAGGACGAGCGGCACGAGTGGATACCATTTGATACGGTAGATATCCTGGTCCTCCCGGACCTTCCGGTGGCGGAGGATAAAGATAGTGGATGCCGACGTGGCAAAACCGATGCTATCCAGGAAAATCGTGTAGTTGATGATCTTATCCACGCGATCGCTGAAGAGCAGGGTGAGCACGATCGCCGCGGAAAAGGCGGTCAGCGACCAGACGATCACATCGCGCCGGGCAGTCTTCCTGGAAAAGGCTGCCGGCAGAATCCCTTCTTCGCTCATGGCGTACATGACCCGCGGGTTGCTCATCACCGAAACGTTCACATAGGCCAGGACCGACAGGAACATGAGGACCCGGAGGATCCTGTCGCCGGCCGGACCGAACAGATGACCCATGAGCACCGCGGCGATCGAATCGGTGTTCTTCAGCTGGTCGAAGCCGATGACCCGGACGTATACAAAGTTGAGCAGCAAATAAAGGACGATCACCAGCATCACGCCATAGCTGATGCCGCGGGGGATCACACGCCCGGCGTCCCTGACTTCTCCCCCGAAATTGATCGTTTGCTGGTAGCCGCCATAGGTGAAGCTGACCGCAACCAATCCCAGGCCGAAGGCCTTCAGCCAGCCGAGTTGGGAACCGCCGGTCGCCGCCATGACCTTTCCGGTCGCAGCCGGCACGGGATAGTGGCCGAACAGGGAAGCGATCAGCAACAGGACGAGGAGGATCTTGAAGACCGTAAGAATGTTTTGCACCCGGCTGCTCATCCGCAGTCCAAGGAGGTTCACGAGATAGAAGCAGCCAACGGCGCCGGTGGTCACCAGTTGCTTGAACAGCCCGGGCGTGGGTTGGTGGCCAAAGAAAAAATTCCCGATGTATTCCGCGCCGATGACGCCGACCGCTGCGGTAGACCCGGCGTTGGAGACAAGGATGATGCAGTTGATGGCAAAGGCGAGTGACGGATGATACCCGTAGGAGAAAATCTTGTAATATCCACCGGTTACCGGGTATCGCGAGCCGATCTCCGCATAGGTAAGACCGCCGCAAAAGGCGATCACGCCGCCGACTCCCCAGGCCAGGAAGAAAAGGGCCGGAGTGCCCGTACGGGCCGCCGCATCCACCGGCGTACGAAAAATGCCCATGCCGATGACCAGGGAGACGACGATCATCATGAGATCGAAAAGGTTCAGCTGTTTCTTATTCATCGGGGGGCGGGTAATGCTCCGGTTGAAGATAATGATTATTCCGTTCTGCCCTTAATTCACTCATTCTGTTTTACCTTTAAACCGCTGTTCCCGACCATCACTTATCCATTCCGAATGATGAAGATCAACTGGCTGCTGGCTGTCCTGCTGTTCCACTCCGCCAACCTGCTCGCGCAGGCATCCGCTCCGCCGGATTTTCTCACTGATTCCTCGGACACGCGGCCGTTGCATGAGGCGATGGTAAAGGCATACCTGCAGAACAGGAAGCTGATCGATGTCGGTGCACCCGTAGCCGTTGTCGGCAAGGCAACGCTCGACCGCTTTGGTAACGGAAGTATCCTGCCTGCCATCAATCTCACTCCCGGCGTACGGATGGAGGAGCGTTCGCCCGGCAGCTACCGGCTGAACATCCGCGGGAGTTCGATCCGCTCGCCATTCGGGGTCCGCGATATTAAGATCTATTATAACGAGATCCCGCTGACCGACCCCGGGGGTAACACCTATCTGAATGAACTGGGCTTCTACAATTTTCAATCGATCGAAGTGATCAAAGGGACTGCCGGCAGCCTGTACGGCGCGGGCATCGGGGGAGCCGTCCTCATCAGTTCCATGCCCGCGGTCTGGGAAAAGGGCGGGAGCCTTGACTATACCGGCGGCAGTTATGCGACCAACCAGACGAATATCAACCTGCGGCTGGGGGACTCGGACCACCGGAGCATCCTGTCCTACGACCACCAGACCAGCGACGGCTACCGGCAGCAGACAAAGATGCGCCGCGACGTCGCCAGTTGGGAGAGCCTGGTCCGGACAAGCGATCGCCAGACCATCCACGCCTACATCCTGTATAGCGACCTCTATTATCAGACACCCGGCGGCCTCACGGAAGCCGAATACAATTCCAACCCGCGGATGGCCCGGCCGCCGAAAGGGACTTCACCCGGTGCGGTGCAGGCGCAGGCCGCAATATTTCAGAAAAATTTCACTGCGGGCTTCAGCAATGCCTACCGGCTCGGCGGCCACTGGCAGAATACGACATCGGTATACGGGGCCTACACCGATTTCACCAACCCCGGGATCCGTGTCTACGAAAACCGCCAGGAGCCGCACGTCGGCGGCCGCACCGTCTTTCAGTATAAGACGGCCTGGGGCGCGACCGAGCTCCAGCTGAACGCCGGAGGCGAAGCGCAAAAAGGGTTTTTTGAAACCCGGGACTATGACAACAACGGCGGAGTGCCCGCGGCCTTACAGCTGGACGACAAACTCAACAACTGGACCTATATGGGTTTTGCCCAGGCGGACCTACGGCTGCCGATGGGCTGGACGGTCACGGGCGGTGCGAGTTATAATGTCAACGCGCTCGATATGCTCGCGCTCACGTCGTCGCCGCCGGCCAGGAATTCCATCCGCTTTTCGAACAAGCTCGCGCCCCGCATCGCTCTGCTCAAAAAGCTCGGCCCCGATATGTCGGTCTATGCCAGCGCAAGCCGCGGCTTCTCGACACCGACGGTACAGGAGCTGCAGAAAAGCAATGGCGTGGTGGGCCCGTCGCTGCAGCCGGAGAACGGCGTCGACTACGAACTGGGGGCCCGGGCGAGCTTTTTGAACGGCCGGCTGTTCATCGACGTCGACGGTTTCATCTTCCATATCAGCAATGCGATCGTTCAGCGGATCGATTCCAACGGGATCGCCTACTCCGTCAATGCCGGCGGGACGAACCAGCATGGCGTCGAGACCTTTGTGTCGTATCGCGTCGTCGATGCCCCCGGCAGGTTAGTCAGCAGTATCCGGTTGTTCGCCAGCCACGCCTGGCACGATTTTCATTATTCGGCCTTTACAAAGGACAGCTCCGACTATTCCGGCCACCGGCTGCCCAGTGTGCCCCCGCAAAGTCTGGTCTCCGGTCTCGACGTCGGCCTCGGGATCGGCGTCTATGCCAATGCCACCTACACCTATACGGATAAGATCGCGTTGAACGACGCCAACACCTACTACGCCGGTTCCTACAACCTCGTCGGCGGCCGCATCGGTTTCCGGAAGATCGTGTCGCGATGGAAAGGGGATGTCTTCGCCGGGATCGACAACGCCGGCAATATCAAATACAGCCTCGGGGACGACTTCAACGCCGCGGTCAACCGGTTCTACAATGCCGCGCCCGGCCGGAACTATTTTGCCGGCCTGTCTATGAACTACGCTTTCCGGTAGATCGCGCCATGGGCGCAGGGGACGCCATGCCATGGCCGCCATGCGGGTCAGATGCCTGCCTGAGGCGACCGCGTGATCCGGATAGCCGTGGCGTAGAAATTGTTCGCGGCTCCCAGCACCTCGTACCGGATATAGTAGCTGCGCGTAAAGTCGTTCCAGGCCGCGAATTCGTGATTAGGAATGTTGAACTCGTCAAAAAGGATGATATCCCCTTCGCGCAGAAAAGGCGCAAGACTGGTCAGGGCAAACAAGGTGGAAGAATAGAGATCTGCATCCATGTGCAGGACGCGGGTAAAGGCGCTCTGGTCCGTCTTCGCTCCCCAGTCGCGGAGAAATTGATAGAGGGTATTTTGAAACAGGCCTTTAATAAATGTACCGCGCGCGTCATCCATGAACGGGATATCGAAACTAAAAGCGCCCTTCTTGAAAAAATGCCAGTCTTCCGGGAGACCCTCGAAGGTATCGAAACCATGGAACCGAGACTCCGGGTGATGGTTGGATTTCACCCACCAGGCGAACGAGGTGCCGCCCGCTACCCCGAATTCGAGATATTGAATGGGTTTCTGATCCAGGCCAAACTGACGGATTATATATTCATGAAGTTTCACGCGGTCCGTGTACCGGCGAAAGGGCCGGTAAAAATCGGAATATGGCGTTTTCCTGTAATGCGTATTCACCCAGGAAGTCAGCAGCGAAAAATTGGCGAGGAACCGGAACAGGAACCGAAAGGGAACGAGCAGGATCCCAAACCTTGAAACCAGCAGCAGATCCTTGACGAATGAGTTGGCCTTCCGGAAAAATTTTCCCATAATAGGGGGCAAAACTAACCAATTTTTCTATTACTTTTAGGGCTTTGGCCATGTACCGTCTAAACATGAAATTCAAACAATGAAAACGCAACCCCTGACCGCCATCCTGGCGGCGGTCGCCCTGTCGATCGCATCCAGCTGCCAGAAACAAAATTCCGCGGCCCTGCCTCCCGCTCCCACCGTCAACGCAGGCACTTCTCAATCTGTCAAACTTCCAGTCGACTCCGCGCTGCTTTCGGGATCGGCTGCGGATGCCGCGAGCCGGATCAGCGGATATATCTGGAGCGAAATTTCCGGTCCCAACACGGCGACCATAGCCGATGACGGCTCACCCGTTACGGAAGTGAAGAATCTCACCGCCGGCTTTTACGTATTCCAGCTGATGGCTACCGATTCCCTTGGCCTGACCGGTGTCGACACAGTTAGCGTCACCGTCATCCAGCGCGACCCGATAACGGACACGCTCCGCACTTTGTTTCCGGCTACGAGCTTCAGCCCCTACGAGACGATGTTCCTCGGGAATGCATCGATGCCACAGGGAAACAGCGCTTCACCTGAACTACTTGCTGAAACCTGGACGATCAATGGCCTTGCCGTTTATGGCAGGTCCTTCTTCCAATTCAACATGACCTCCATACCGGCCGGGACTCCCGTGAAGTCGGCTATGCTTTACCTTTTTTCCGACCCGCAACCTGTCAACGGGGATTTGGTCCACGCGAACTACGGTTCTGCAAATGACTTCTATATCCGGCGCGTGGAAGGCAGCTGGGACCAGTCTCTGGGCTGGAACAATTTTCCGGTGACCGACACCACCGGGCAAGTCCATGTGCCGCAAACCAGTCAATCCACCCTCGATCTGAGCCTCGACGTAACCACCATGGTAAACGACATGCTCAGTAATGGTAACCATGGGTTCGAAATGGTACTGAATACGGAGCAGATCTATAACTCCCGGATCTTCTGCAGTTCCTTGTATTCCGACCACAGCAAGCATCCGTACCTTGTGGTGGTGTATTGATCATTGGAATGAACATCTTTAATAATGCGCACGGCCCGTTCGGCCGTGCTTTTTTTTCAGCTACTTTTGTCCCGCTATGACCTGCCATGCCCTTCGCAGACAGATATTGCTGTTATCCTCCGCCTTGCTGCTGTTCGCCTGCGGCGGGTCCGGCGGGCAGCACGTTGCGGCGGACTCCCCGGCCGCTACCGCGGAGGTCCGGTATGCAAAAGGCTTTACGATCGTCGACCACGCTGGCTACAAAGAGGTAAAGATCGCCAGCCATGCGGCGGGTTCGCGGGACACGCTGGAATACCTGTTGTTGCCGGCGGGTGCGGCAGTTCCCGGCGGTCACCCTGGGGCCCGTGTCATCCGCGTTCCGGTGAAATCGATGGTCGTAACGGGCTCGCCGCAGATCGCGGAGGCGGCGTTTGCGGGTGTCGCCGGCCGGATCGTGGGCGTGGGCAGCGGGCAGTATGTCTTCGATTCGCTGGTCCGGGAAGGGCTGCGCACCGGCCGGGTCCGGCAGGTGGAGGCGGAAGACGATCTCAACAACGAATTATTGATTTCGCTGCGGCCCGATGTGGTGATCACGATGACCAATCCCGACGCTGGCGGATCCCGGTACCGGACCTTACTGCAAGCCGGCATCCCGGTGCTTCCCGACGCGGACTGGCTGGAAACGACTCCGCTTGGAAAAGCCGAATGGGTCAAGCTGATCGGCGCCCTGACCGGCCGCGAGGATATCGTCAACCCGAAATTCGATAGCATCGCCGCCGCCTATCAGCGGCTTGCGTCCATCGGCCGGTCGGCGCCGCAGCGGCCATCGGTCATCCTCGAAATGCCGTTCAAGGGCACCTGGTACTTACCTGCCGGCGGCAGCTTTATGGCGGCCTTCCTGCGCGACGCGGGTGCGGACTATCATTGGGCCGGCACAAAAGGCGAGGGCAGCCTTGCACTGGAATTCGAGGCGGTGGCGCCGGAAGCGCTGAAAGCGGATTACTGGCTGGACATCGGCGCCGTCGACTCAAAAAAAGAGATCCTGGCGAGGGATCCGAGGTTCGCCGCTTTTCATGCGTTCCGGACGGGCGCCTTGTTCAATTACAATCGACGCGTCAATGATGCCGGCTCCAATGATTATTGGGAATCCGGGGTGGTCAACCCGCAACTGGTACTCGGCGACCTGATCCGCATCCTGCACCCGGGCCTGCTGCCGCCGGACACGCTGGTCTATTACAAACAACTCAAATGAAGGAACGACCGATCAAAAGACTCCGGCTTGGCGGACTGTTGCTCCTGCTGGTGCTGGCCTTCCTGCTGGACCTGTCGACCGGGTCGGTCCATATCCCGCTGAAAGGCATTGCCGGCGCGCTCTTTTCTCGTTCGGCCGCCAACCCCGCGTGGCATTTTATCATCGCGGGCATCCGGCTCCCCAAGGCCTGTACGGCCATTCTGGCGGGCTGCGGCCTATCGGTCGGCGGACTCCAGATGCAGACCTTGTTCCGCAACCCGCTGGCCGATCCTTCGATCCTGGGGATCACGGCGGGCGCCAGTCTGGGCGTGGCCGCCGTGATGCTGGCGGGCGGAAGCGTGGCTGCGCTCTATGCGATCGGCGCCATGGGGATGTCGGGCAGCTGGCTGATCATCGGAGCGGCCTGCATCGGGGCCGGCGCCGTCATGCTCCTCGTCCTGGCGCTCGCACGACGGTTACAGGACAACGTGATGATGCTCATCCTCGGCATCATGATCGGCAGCCTCACGCTTGCGCTGATCAGCATCTGGCAGTATTTCAGCAACCCGGAGGAGGTGAAGGACTTCCTGTTATGGACCTTCGGGTCGCTGGGCGGTGTGACCGGCGGTCAGTTGACCATCCTGGCCGCCGTCGTGCTGGCAGGGCTGGCCATCGCCTTTCTTTCTTCCAAAATGCTTGACGCGTTGCTCCTCGGGGAAAATTATGCGCGAAGCATGGGGTTGAGCGTGGGAACGGCGCGTTCGGTGATCATTTGCAGTACGAGCCTGCTCGCAGGCGGCATAACGGCCTTCTGCGGACCGATCGGGTTCGTCGGCATTGCCGTGCCGCATATCGCCAGGTTCCTGTTCAATACCGCGAGCCATCGCCGGCTGATCCCCGCTTGCTGCCTGATTGGCGCGACACTGCTGCTGCTTTGCGACGCGCTGGCACAACTGCCCGGCACGCAGTCCGCGCTCCCGATAAATATTATCACCTCGCTGGTTGGCGCGCCGCTGGTCGTCGCGCTGCTGTTGCGACAAACCACGATCCACGCATGGTAACCGTCACCGCTGCTCCCCGGGCGCAGCAGGGGACCCTCCTGGCAGCCCACGGGCTGCAAACAGGCTATGGCGCCGGATCGTCGGCGATCGTCGTCGCCCGCGAGCTTCCCGCGTTGGAGTTGAAGGCCGGCCGGCTCGTCTGTCTGCTCGGGCCAAACGGATCGGGTAAGTCCACGCTGCTTCGGACGCTGGCGGGCCTCCAACCCACACTGGCGGGGGAAATAACGATTGCGGGACTGGCCGACAGGTCGCCTTCCGCACTCGCCAAAAAGATCAGTCTCGTGCTCACAGACCGGGTGCGTGGCAATCACCTGACGGTCTACACGCTGGTCGCACTGGGACGGTATCCCTACTCAGGGTGGCTGGGATCGTTGCACGCGGCGGACAAGGCGAAAGTCGGCTGGGCCCTGCAAACCGCCGATGTCGAAGCGCTGAAGGATAAGCCGATACACACCCTGAGCGACGGCCAATATCAAAAAGTAATGCTCGCTCGGGCGCTCGCCCAGGACACGCCGGTCCTGATGCTGGATGAGCCGACAGCCCATCTGGACCTGCCCAGCCGCATCCGGCTGATGCGCCTGCTGCACGGGCTTTCCCGTGACACGGATAAAGCGATCCTGCTGTCGACGCATGAACTGGACCTCGCCCTCCAGATCGCGGATGAGGTCTGGCTGCTTCAATCCGGCGGTCAGCTCCGGCAGGGAACACCGGAGGACCTGGTATTGAACGGCACCTTCGAAGCGGCGTTCGCGGAAGAAGACGTCGTGTTCGATAAGGAGGCCGGCACCTTTCTGCTCCATCTGGCGCCGGGCAAGCCGATCGGTCTTTCCGGCGAAGGCACCGCGCTTTTCTGGACGGAACGCGCGCTCCGGCGCGCGGGATTCAAGCTGACCGCAGACGCGCCGTTGCAGGTGCGCGTGCGCTCAGGTCCCGGCGGCCCGGCCTGGGAAGTGGCCGGCGATGTGGTTGCCACCGGAGTGGACAGCATCGAAAAATTGTTGCTGGCGATACGCTGAAATGAATATCTTCGCACCGGATTCGGTTGACGCCATGCGTCATTAAAAGGGAAGTCCGGTGAAAATCCGGCGCTATCCCCGTAGCTGTAAATGCTGCCGCCGACGGCCTCCCGGCCGGTTTGCGGAAATGACCTGTAACTCCTCACACCACTGTCCGCGCCATGCGGATGGGAAGGTACACAGGTCTGGCACGAGCCAGAAGACCTGCCTGATCCATCACTTGATTTATTAACAGCTTTCGGGAGAAAAGCAAAAATTAACTGCAATGATCAGCAAACATTGGGCATTCTTTCTGCTGCCGCTTGCCGGCAGTCTTTCCGCATTCGCGCAGTCGGCCGGGGACAGCACCGGCAAACAGCTCGACCAGGTCGTGGTGACGGCCACCAAATACCCTGTCAAACAAAGCCGGACGGGCAAGGTGGTGATCGTCATTGCGCACGGGCAACTGGAAAAGAGCATCGGCAAATCCCTCGGCGAGCTGCTCGGCGAGCAGGCAGGCATCACCGTTAGCGGTGGGCTGAACGATCCGGGCACTAACCAAAGCATCCGGATGCGCGGCGCCGGCTCGGGACGTACGCTCATCCTCGTCGACGGCGTCCCGGTCGGCGATCCGTCGGCCAACGACAACAGCTTCGACATCAACCTCATCCCCGTCACCATGATCGAGCGGATCGAGATCTCCAAGGGCGCCCAGTCGACCCTGTACGGATCGGACGCCATCGCCGGCGTCATCAACATCATCACCGTGAAGCCGGATGTCAAAAAGCCGTTCAACGGAAAAGCCGGCCTTTCCGGCGGGAATTACGGGACTTATAACGGCAACGTACAGCTGTACGGGAAGCTGGCCGACCGGCTGACCTACAATGTCCGGTACAACCACGATCATTCCGCCGGTTTCCCTTCGGCGCGCGACACGAGCCACGGTCCGTCTCCGGTCCCCTTCGTGAACGATGGTTATCACGGCGACCAGGCAGCGGCCAACCTGGCCTGGAATGCTGCGGGTCCGTTTACCGTCAGGGGTTTCGTGCAGTATAGCAATTATACGTCGGCCATCGACGCCGGCGCCTTCGCGCCTGCGGTGGACTATACCAGCGCCAGCAGGAACCTGATGGCCGGCGGCGGTATTGTGCTCCGGCTGCCTTCCACGACGATCACGGGCAACTATCTTTACAACAGCACCGATCGTCATCTCCTCGAGGACAGCGTCTATGGCCAGTACTACTTTTCCGACCGGTACCGCGGGACCGCGCAATTCGCGGAGATATTCGCCAGCACCAGCCTTGGCGGCGGTTTCACGCTCCTCAACGGTGCGGATTACCGGTCCTCTTCCATGAACGAGAACGGCAATGCCGGCGGCTATCCGCTTTCCTTCAAAGACACGTCGATAAGCCAGGGCTCCATGTACGCTTCCCTGTCCTACGCCGGCGCGGACGGCCTGAGCGCGGAGCTCGGCGGGCGCCTGAACACCGATTCCCGGTATGGCAGCAACTATACCTACACGTTCAACCCCGCCTGGCTGATCGATCGTCACTGGAAGTTGTATGGCAGCATCGCCAGCGCCTTCAAGGCGCCCACGCTGTACCAGCTCTATTCTCCCTATGGCAACCCGGACCTGCTGCCGGAAAAGTCAACCAGTACGGAGGCAGGTGTGCAATACGGGAACAGCGCTTTCGATACCCGCGTCACTTTTTTCCACCGGCGGACGAGAGACGGCATCGATTACAATTACTTCACGAACCGCTATTACAATTTTGATGTGGAAGCGGGGAACGGGATCGAATGGGAAGGTTCGCTCAGGTTGCCCGATGGCTGGACCCTGTCCGCCAACTATACCTGGCTGAACATGAAGGAACGCACGGAAAGCCATGTCTCCTACAAGGACACGACATACGGCTATGCTTTGCGGGTGCCGGTGCATACGTTCAATCTCACCCTGGGCGTCCGTCCGTTGCCCCGCCTCGACATCAGCCTGACCGGGCACTATGAAAGCAGGCGGTACGACATCGGCGGGTATGATGCCGGGTTCAATCCGTTGCCCGACGTCGCACTGGACCCTTTTTTCATACTCAACGCGTATGCCGGCTACCGGCTGTCGCGCCATTTGCGGTTTTTCGCCGAAGGGCGCAACGTGTTGAACAAGAAATTCTTCACCATTTACGGCTTCAACTCCATTCCGGCCATGTTCACCGGCGGTGTGACAGTCGATTGGTAAATTTCGGACCTTTGCCGGATGGACACGCTCTACCTGATCCGTCACACGACACCGGCCGTCGCCAGAGGCATTTGCTATGGGCAGACAGACCTGGACGTAACGGAAAGTTTCGCAGCCGAGACGGAGCTTATCCGGCCGCATCTTCCTGCCTCGATCGCGTCGGTGTACAGCAGTCCCCTGAAACGGTGCAGCCTTTTGGCGCGCGAACTTTTCCCGGGACACCCGGTGCGGATGCTGCCCGACCTGATGGAAATCGACTGCGGCCGGTGGGAAATGCGCGCCTGGGATGAGCTCCCCGCCGAAGAGGTCGATCCCTGGATGGCCGATTTTGTGCAGCTACCCATTCCCGGTGGAGAAAGCTACGTGGAGATGTACGGCCGGGTGATCCGCTGCTGGGACCATATCAAATCCGTCAAGGGACCCGGCGATGCCGCGATCGTCGCGCACGGCGGGGTGATCCGGAGTATCCTGGCCGCGGTTGGCGGGGTGTCGCTGCCCGAAAGTTTCAAAACCTACTCTCTGCCGTATGGTTGCGTCGTGCGCGTCGAAGGCTCCGAAGAAGGCTGGACATACCGGGTCCTCAGCACCCACGCGCCAGCCGGGCGGGAGCAGCACAAGCCAAAATCATTTTACCGCTAATTCGATTTTATTAAGTAGTTTTGCCGTCCCTTTTTCCGGGCGCTTTCGCCGGGTGAAAGCACTGGTCCTGTAGTACAACGGATAGTATAAGGGTCTCCGAAGCCCTGGATTCCAGTTCGATTCTGGACGGGACCACATCGATTTTTCAATGCCCTGCAACTACGTAAGTTGTGGGGTTTGTCGTTTTTGAGGGGGGTTCTATTTCAGCACCTCCCCCAGCTTCGCTTCCAGTTCCGGGCCATGAAGCGCCGCGGCGATCACCTTTCCTTGCGGATCGATGAGTACATTGTAGGGAATGCCGTCAAACTGGAAGGTGGACACCGCCTTGCTGTTCCAGTATTTGAGGTCGCTGACCTGCGTCCAGTCCAGCTTGTCTTGCTGGATCGCCTTTTGCCAGTCGTCCTTTTTCATATCCAGCGACACGCCGAGGATCGCAAAATTCTTCTTGTTCTTGAATTCCTCATGCGCTTTGACAACATTGGGGTTCTCCGCGCGGCACGGTCCGCACCAGCTCGCCCAGAAGTCGACCAGCAGGTATTTGCCGCGATATGCCGACAACGACACCGGCTTTCCGTCGGCGTCAGGCAGCGTCAGGTCGGGCGCTTGTTTCCCCACCCAATCGATTTCTTCGTCGCGTTGCTGGTTCACCTGGCTGCCCTGCTGCTCATAGCCTTTTTTTAGCTGTCTGACGACCTGGTTGTCGGGATATTTCTTGACCAGCTCATTCAAGGCAAGATCGAAGTCTCCCTTGGTAAAGCTGTGGGAGCCCAACGAGAGCGCCACCGCGGCAACCGTCGGATTGGGACTGCTGTTGACGAACTGCCGGATATAGGTATTCAGATCCTCCGCCGCCAGATTGACCATTTGGGATGCCGACTGCTGTACGCTGTCCGGCGCATTGGCACGGTGCAGGCTGTCGGCAACGACCGCCCGCTGTTCGGCCACGAAATTCTTCTGACCGAAGACGGTGATGAAGTCTTTCAGCTGGCTGCTGGCCTCGGAACCGCTGACGTCATAAAAGTTATCCTTTTTGCCGAGGTCCACATTCACCTTGATTTCCGGTGCGTCGTTGACGACCGGCACGCCAAGCACATTGTCTCCAAAAGCCAGCTCATAGACTCCCTGCGACCGCGCTTTCGTGGTCAGCGTAAAATGGCCCCTCCCCGCGGGGATCCGCGCCGAGTCGAGCAGGATAGGCTGCGGGCTGGCGAAGGAGAGCTCCAGCAAAAATACCTTGGTGACCGGACCGGCCACCGCCGTCAATTTATCACCGTTCTGGAACGTTCCCGATATGGTGAAGTTGCCCTTCTTTCCGTTCTGGCAGGACCCGAGCAGCAGGCAAAGACCGCCGGCAATGGCCCCTACATAAGTTCTTATCATGTTAGTTATCCAGTTTTTCCATTAATAATCGATTGGTCAGCCGCGGATCCGCCTTACCCTTGGAGATCTTTTTCACTTCGCCGACGAAGAGGCCGATCAGTCCCTTCTTTCCGCGCCGGTATTCCGACACCTTATCCGGCATTCCGGCAAGCGCCTGGTCGATCCAGGCCTCGATCTCGGCGGTGTCGGAGCTCTGGATGAGGTTCAGCGCGGCGGCGATCTCCATCGGATCGCGTTCAGGATGTGCCACCAGGACCGGAAAGATCCTTTCGGCCGCGATTGAAAAGCTAACCTTTTGATCGTCCACCCCTTTCATCAGTTTTGCCAGCGCGACGGCCGGGACCCGGAATTCGGCCCAGCTCAATCCTCCGTCGTTCAGCGCGGACCTGACCGGTCCGAGCAACCAGTTGGCGGCGCCCTTGTAATTGGTCGTACAGGCGGTCAACTGTTGATAATAAGCCGCTGAATCTTTATCGTCGCCGATCAGCCGGGCATCGTATTCGGGGAGCTGAAAGTCCCGCCGCAACCGCGCGACGACCGCTTCGGGTAGTTCCGGCAGCGCGCTGCGGACCTGCTCGAGGAAGGCATCGGTGACGATGAACGGCGGAAGGTCCGGATCCGCAAAATAGCGGTAATCGTTGGCCTCTTCCTTGGTGCGCAGCGGGAAGGTTGTACCGGCCGCTGCATCGTAACTCCGGGTCTGCTGGATGACCGGTTCGCCCGAGCCGATCAACCCGATCAGACGTTCGGCTTCGAATTCGATCGCCCGCCTGACGTTGCGGATCGAGTTGAGGTTCTTGACTTCCACTTTGGTCCCGAGCGTGGTGACACCTCTTTTCCTGACGGAGACATTCGCATCGCAGCGCATCGATCCTTCTTCCATATTCCCGTCGCAGACCCCGAGATAACGCAACAGTTTCCGCAGCTCGGTCAGATAGACATAAGCTTCTTCGCCGCTGCGGATGTCCGGCTCCGTTACGATCTCGATCAAGGGTACACCCGCGCGGTTGAGGTCGACAAGCGTGTTGGCAGCGTCAGCGTCATGTATGCTTTTGCCGGCGTCTTCTTCCAGGTGGATGCGGTTCAGCCGGATCTCCCGCTCGCCTTCGGCCGTCCTGACGGTCACACGACCACCCTTGCAGATCGGCGTCGTATGCTGGCTGATCTGATATCCTTTCGGCAGGTCGGGATAGAAATAATTTTTTCGGGCAAAATAATTCGTCCGCTCGATCTCCGACCCGCACGCCAGACCCATACGGATCGCATATTCCACCGCCCTCCGGTTGAGCCGCGGGAGCGAGCCCGGATAGCCGAGGGTCACGGGACTGATATTCGTGTTGGGCTCGGCGCCAAAGGCAGCGCTATCCCCGCAAAACAGCTTGGTTCGGGTCAGCAACTGGGCATGCACTTCCAGGCCAACTACTATTTCATATGCATCATAAGTTTTTGCCATATCATCTAAGCTTCCCGGGCGTTTGCATCCCGCAAATTTATTGATTTATGGGCCAACCGGGGATTATTTGTCGGCGGACGCGCCGCTGGCCCGGCCGCATGCGGATTGCTCCTGGCCGCGCTGGACACACTGCCGCACATGACGAAGGCAGGCCCGAAGGCCTGCCTGTTGGAAATAGCTGAATAAGGCAATATCATGCCGGAAACATCGACACGGTCTAAAGGTCGGCGGTCCGAAGTCTCTTAGGCACCTTCACATCCAGTTCCTGCGACTTGCCGTCGCGGAGGATGCTCACTTTTACACTCGTCTTTTCCCTTGCCGCCCGGGCCGCTTCTGTCAGATCGGTCACCGATTTGATCTCCTTCCCGTCGAACCGGGTGATCACATCACCTTCCTTGAGGCCCGCCTTGGCCGCCGCGGATTCGTCGTCGACATCGAGTATCTTGGCGCCCTTGCCGTCTTCGTCGTCCTGGGCCCTGATCCCGAATTTCACGGAATTCCCGTAGGTGCCGAGGAACTCTTTCGGCCAATTGCCCGGAACGGGGGCCTTCATGTCCGGCATTTCAAACTTGTACATATTGAAAGGTTCGACCGTGAAAGCCTTCGCCTTTCCGAGGATAACCGGAATTTTTTGCTCTTTACCGTCGCGGGTGACCGTCACGGTGATCTTGTCACCCGGCTTGTGATGGCCGATCGTCTCGGATAGCGAACCCGGATCCTCGATCTCCGTGCCGTCCACTTTCGTGATCACATCCCCGACCTTCAATCCTGTCTTTTCGGCGGCGCTGCCCTTGGTGATCTGGATGACCTTTGCGCCTTTGTCGTCCCCGTTCTTTTCCATCCCAACACCTAGCTGCGCCCGGTCTTCCCGCAACAGATCGCTGTTGCCATAGCTCCAGGTCCGGTTCTCGCCGTTGCCGGGCCAGACCCGGATCGTACCGGGAAAGTCGGGCGCCTCGAATTCGGAGCCGTTATAGCTGAAGCGGTTCCGGTCCCGGATGATCCGCCGCTTGCTCACGGTGACGCTGCTGTCATCGAATTCATCCAGCGGCTTCCCGTTGACCAGGATGTCCCCGTCCTTTATTTCGATCGTGAGTTTCGCATCCTTGTTGCCTTTATGCCGGATAACGATCTCATCGACCCGGCGCGGGGCATCGTCATCGCCGTCGCGAAGGTTGTCCTGTTGGGCAAAGCCGGAGCTTTGGATGAGCATGGCGAGGATGGCCAGGCCGGCGATCTTCAGGAGATGTCTTTTCATCTGTGGTGATTTTTGATATTTGAAACGGTTTTATCTACGTTAACTTTCGTAGATCAAATATAAGGGGAATTCCTGAAATACGAAAACTTTCGGAAATGTTAAATGTGGGATACTATTGCAGGAGCTCGGCCACCCGCTGGATCACCTGGGGGAGGTTGCCCGCTTCTTGTCCCCCCGCGGTAGCCAGGGTCTTCTGGCCGCCGCCGCCACCTTTGATCAGGGGGGCTACCCGCTCTTTGATAATGCCGGGGGCCTGCCAGTTCCGGGTAGTCACCAACTGCTCGTCCAGCGTGACCGCCACGGCGGCCTTCCCGTCGATATTGGCGGCGAGGACCACCAGATACGGCGGCGCACCGGGCAGCGCTGCAAGTCCGGTCCTGAGTTCAAAACTCAATTTCTTGAGCGCATCCGCACCGGGCACGTCGACGATCTCGCCGATGAAGGAGATACCGCCGATGGTCCTAACGTTATCGAGTAATTGCCCGCGAAGGTTCGCCAGCTGCCTGGCCTCCGTCCGCTCGAGCTTCTTCTTCAAATCCGAATTTTCGGCCGTCAGGTTGCCGATTGCCCGGGGAAGGTCCGGCGGGTTCTTCAACAGTTCGCGGACCGCCCGCACCGCAGCCAGCTGTTCCGCGACATATTGCTCGGCGGCCCTGCCGCTGACGGCTTCGATCCGGCGAACGCCCGCGGCGACGGCCGACTCATGCCGGATCTTGAACAGCCCTAACTCCCCCGTTGCCCCGACATGAGTGCCTCCGCACAGCTCGATCGAATAGCCCGGGTCGATAATAACGACCCGCACGATATCGCTGTATTTTTCGCCAAACAAAGCCATCGCCCCGAGTTTCACCGCCACATCCTTTGGCATTTCCCTGATGACGACCGGGATATTCTCGCGGATCTTGGCATTGACCAGGTCTTCGACCGCCACGATCTCCTCATCGGTCATTTTTGCGAAATGCGAGAAATCGAAGCGCAACTGTTCCTCGTTGACCAGCGAGCCCTTTTGCGCCACATGGATACCGAGGGTCTTGCGCAACGCCGCATGCAGGAGGTGGGTGGCGGAGTGATGGACTTCCGCCCGTTTGCGCTTCTCCGCGTCTACCCTGGCGATCACCGGCGCCCGCAAATTGGACGGCAGCTCGGCGGTAAAATGGATGATGAGGTCGTTTTCCTTCCTGGTATCGGCCACCGGCACGATCTCCGCGCCCGACAACAATACGCCGGTGTCTCCCGTCTGCCCGCCGCTTTCTGCGTAGAACGGTGTCGCTTCCAGGACGATCTGCCAGGATTCCCTGCCTTTAGCTTTTACCTTCCGGTACTTGACGATATGCGTCTGACTTTCCAGCAGGTCATACCCGACGAATTCCGTCAAAGGATTGTCGATCAGTACGACCCAGTCGGTCGTATCGATCGCGGTCGCAGCCCTTGACCGGTCCTTTTGCCGCTGCATTTCTGCCTTGAAGCCATCGGTGTCAATGGTCAAGCCGCCTTCCGCCGCGATCAGCCGGGTGAGGTCTTCCGGAAATCCATAGGTGTCGTATAATTCGAAAGCTTCTGCGCCCGGGATGATGCCGGTCCGCGCCGAGCTGCGGATGAGCTCGTCGATTTTTTTCAGGCCCTTGTCCAGCGTCCGTAAAAATGCCTCTTCTTCCTCACGGACGACCTTGGCGACGAATTCAACCTGCTGCTGGAGCTCCGGAAAGACGTCCCTGAACTGCGCGCCCAGTTGTGGGATGAGCTGGTAGAGCAAGGGCTGTTTGTAGTCGAGATAACTGTAGTAATAACGGACCGCCCGCCGAAGAATGCGGCGTATGACATAGCCGGCGTCGGTGTTGGATGGCAGTTGCCCGTCGGCGATCGAAAAAGAGATGGCCCTGATATGGTCGGCAATAACCCGGAAAGCTATCGAAGCCTTGCTGCCGGAAGCCTCGTAAATCCTTCCGACGATCTTTCCGATCGCCGTGAGCGTACCGCTAAAGATATCGGTGTCGTAGTTGGATTGCTTGCCCTGTAACACCCTGACCAGGCGTTCGAACCCCATACCGGTATCGACGTGCCGGGCCGGAAGCGGTTGGAGACTGCCGTCCTTCTGCCGGTTGAACTGGATAAAGACGATATTCCAGACTTCGATCACCTGCGGGTGGTCGTTGTTGACAAGCGATTTGCCGTCGACCGCCGCACGTTCGGCATCCGGCCGGCAATCCACGTGGATCTCCGTGCAGGGGCCGCAAGGGCCGGTGTCGCCCATTTCCCAAAAATTGTCCTTTTTCGCGCCGGGAAGGATCCGGTCGGCCGCGATCCATTTCGCCCATTGCTCCCCGGCTTCATCATCCCGGGGAAGTCCCTCCGCCGCGTCGCCCCCGAAAACGGTCACATACAGCCGATCTTTGGAAATACCGTACACTTCCGTCAACAGCTCCCAGCCCCAGGCAATGGCTTCCTTTTTAAAATAGCCGGCGGCCGCGTCGGCGGGGTCGCCAAAGCTCCAGTTGCCCAGCATTTCGAACATCGTATGGTGATACGTATCGACGCCGACCTCCTCAAGGTCGTTGTGTTTGCCGCTGACCCGAAGACATTTCTGTGTATCTGCCACCCTCGGATACGGCGCCTTGCGGTTCCCCAGGAAATAGTCCTTGAACTGGTTCATCCCGGCGTTCGTGAACTTGAGGGTGGGATCGTTCTTGATCACGATCGGCGCGGAAGGCACGATCGTGTGCCCTTTTGATATAAAAAAATCAAGAAATTTCTTTCTTATTTCGACACTGGTCATCATAAAACGGAACAATCTTTGGTTGTAATCTGGACCGCACCAGCTATATTTGTACGTCCACCTCCAGCCTGGAGCCGTGCAAAGGTACACCAAATCAGGTTGTTTTGCCGTTCTATTCCGGCAAGCAATCCAAACGGACCGTGCCGCATGAAGAAGATCAAATATTACTATAATACCAATACCCTCCGCTACGAAAAGCTGGAGACGCCTTTGCGGGTGACCCTGTTACGGGTATTGGGTTTCATGTCCGCCTCACTGGTAACCGCGGTCATCCTCGTGGCTATCGCCTTCAAATGGTTCCCGTCCGCGAACGAACTTCGCCTGAAGGCACGCAATGAAGTGCTGCAGGACAACTATTATGTGATCGATGACAAGGTCAAGCAGCTTCAGGAACAAATGAGCGAGCTCGAGAAACGGGACAACAATGTCTACCGGGCGATCTTCGAGGCCGCACCGATCCCGGACAGCGCCCGCGCGCGGGCGACGCAGCATGAGCAGGAGATTAAGCTCGTGCAGGGGATGGACCAGGAAAACCTGTACAGCTCCATCGTCGACACCCTGAACCAGCTTAGCTCCAGGATTGCCGTCCAGGCCAAATCCTACACGCAGATCGACGGGTTCATCAAGAACAAGGAACAACTGCTTGCCTGCACGCCCGCTATCCAGCCGGTCAGCAATAAAGACCTGAGCCGGATCGCCTCGGGCTTCGGCTATCGCATCGACCCCGTCTATAAGACCACGAAATTCCACGCCGGGCTCGACTTCGCGGCCCCGCAGGGGACACCCATCTATGCGACGGCCAACGGGACCGTGGAAGTGGCCGGCAACACCGGCAATGGATACGGTAACCATGTCGTCATCAATCACGGGTACGGCTACGGAACCCTGTATGGCCATATGTTCCGGATAAAGGTCCACGCCGGCCAGAAAGTCGTGCGGGGAGAGGTCATCGGCTGGGTCGGCAGCACCGGGAAGAGCACCGGCCCCCACTGTCATTATGAGGTGCATCGCAATGGCGACCCCGTAGATCCCGTTTATTACTTCTACAACGATATTAGCCCGGAACAGTACGACAGGTTGCTGAAACTGGCTGCGTCGAGCAACCAAAGTTTTGACTAAAACCGGCCTGCTCCCGGGCAAACCGGCCGCAGGGCGGACGATCGCTGAATACAGGAACGATTTTTGAGCCAAAATAGCCAAATGCGCAAACCATTACCGCAATTACCGCTGGACTTTGGCGCCGGGGAGCCGGATGCTTCGCCGCCGCAGGACGCCAACGGCGACCGGGGTCGGAAGGACGGCCAGTACCTGGCGTCCGCGGGCGTGGGGGTGCGCGTCAAATCCTATAAAAAGCCCGCGGCCGCGCCACCGATGCCCGGCGCTGACATGTTCGGGGCCGGCCAGGAACAGGTTCCCGCAAGCGATGCGCTGGCCAATCCGCCGGCGGAGTCGCTCGCCGACTTACCCGGGGAGCCCTTACCGGCCTCACCCGAAGACTCACCTGCCACCTTATCGCCGGAGCCCCTGCCCACCTTATCGCCGGAGCCCCTGGCCACCTTTTCCCCGGCGCACCTGCCGGTCGAAACGCAGGCATCGCCGGCCGCCCGGGCAGCCAATCGCGCCCCGGCAAAATCGGTGGTCGCCAGGAAGACCGGCCCTTCGAAACGCGGCCGGAAATCCCTGAAGCAGGTCACGGCCGAGGCAGATCTGATCGAGATCCCCGCCGACGAGGTCCTTTTCGGAAAACAGTACTATACCATGGGGGAAGTATCCGAGATGTTCAAGGTCAACCAGTCCCTGCTCCGCTATTGGGAAACCGAATTCGATATCCTGCAGCCCCGTAAGAATAAGAAAGGCGACCGCTATTTCCGGCCCGTCGATATCAAGAATCTCCACCTGATCTACCACCTGCTGCGGCAAAAGAAATATACCATCGAGGGAGCCAAGGATTTCCTGCGCAACAATAAAAAAGCAAAGGAAAGGTTCGAGATCATCGAACGCCTGCAGCAGATCCGCAACTTCCTGCTGGAATGGAAAGCCCAACTCTGATTTCCCATCTTCTAATTTCCCGCCTCCTTTACTTTAGTCAGGCGGATATCCGTGCCCGCTCCGGCCAGGCCGATCTTCAGCTTTTCGAATAACCGGAGCACTTCGACATTTACCCTTTCACGGACGCCGTTGAATTCGTCCTGGGTGACGGGCGGCGTAAAGTAGTCCACGTTTACCAGGAACGCCGTCCTGCCGATATCGCTCATGTACACCGCCGGGCTCTCAAGCCCGTCCTTTTTCAGGATGGCCCTGATCCCGTCCATACAGGCCTCGAGGTCCGCCGCCGGGGTATTCAGGCTCAGCTCCAGCCGCAACTCCCCTTTTCGCTGAGTCCTGAGCGTCAGGTTATCGACGACGCTGTCCACCATTTGTTTGTTGGGTACGGTGATATAGGTCTTCTGATCGGTCCGGATCCGGGTGCTCCGCAGCCCGATCCTTTCGACCGTTCCCGAAAAATTGTTCACTTTCAGGTAGTCGCCCGCCGTGAACGGCTTGTCGAAAAAGATCACAAACGATGCGATCAGGTTCTCGATGCTCTCCTTCGCAGCCAACGCAAACGCCGCGCCCGCCAGCCCCAGCGAAGTCAGGATCGCGGACACGTTGACCAGGAAGACTTCGTCCAGGATCATCAAAATACCGATGATCCCGATGATGGCCTTCAGGAAGTCGCGGATAAAGACGATCATCTGGTTGTCGCGCGGCACGCGCCCCGCCCTTGCCTTATTCCGCAACACGACGGCGATGAAATCGACCAGTCGCAACAGGAGCCAGATGAAACTGCCGATTATGATGATCACGCCCAGCCCGTGGATCAGCACCTTTGACTTGACCTCGTAGATATCGAAATCAAGCGCGCCCGGGAAATGCAGTTTTTCCAGCGAGGACATCGAGACGACGACGACCAGGAAGGTCCCGATCGGCCCCACGACGAGCCGGAGGAAGTCGGTCCGGTCGAGACCCGATCCCATTTTGCGGATAAAGCTGAACAGGAACCGCCCGATCAGCCGGGAGAGGAACCGCTTGAGAATGATCACGAAGAGGACCGTGGCGGCGACCAGGATATAGGCCTTGAGCGAATTGTTCCAAATGATATAGTCCCAGAAATCAGCCATAGACGGTAAAGATAGCGAGGATTATTTCCGGGTATAGACCTCGAGCCCGGTCTTTTTCAGCACATAGATGACGGCAGGCATGATCCGGATCCGGATGGCGCCCTCGTATGACGCCGGAATGGGTTCCTCCTTCATGCTCAATGTGCCGGGTTGATAACGGTAAAACTTTTCGTTGTCACGCCCCAGAAGATTTTTGCCGATGACTTCAAAATCCTTCCATCCCGAAAAATCGAGATGCGTTTTCAGGGTGCCGTAGTGATCGAAGATGTATACTCCCCTGGCAGGGTCGTAGAGGTATACCAGTCCATCCCGGTCCCGGATAGAGACCGGATCGGGGACCGTGTCGAACAACTGGCGGAAATCGGTCGACTGATCGACCAGCGAGCCGTCGTCCGCGATGCGTTTCAGCTTCGCGTCAAGCTCGTCGAAGACCCAGATATTGTTGTCATAGGCGAGGCCGACCGCTCTTGCCTGCAGGATATTGAGCTTGCGCAGATCGATCGTGTTGATGATATTGAGAAACCGGTCGAGCTCGATAATAGTCGTGAAGTCGCGGTAATAGACCAGGATCTTCAGGGGGTTGGTGACATCGATCGCGGCGATATTGCCATAGCGCCGGACGTCGTTGAAGACCGCCAGCGAGTCGCCCCGCGGTCCGAGCTTTTTCAATTGATTGCCGGCGTCGATGATATAGATATTGCCGAGATTGTCCGCGTCGAAGTCGACGATGGCCTGGCGGACCGTCAGCGCCAGCGAAAACGGAGACCCGGCGGGAGTATCCTGTGCCCGGCCGGCATCGGGCGCCGATAGGATCGCAACGACGGCAAATATGGTGGCAAATGTCTTCAATGCCGGATGATTTTTCCCTCTGTCTCAGCGCTGTCTGCCAGCAGGGCCAGCCGGTCGCCGTCAAAAACCGCATAGGTATAGTACCGGATCCAGTCGCCCAGGTTGATATACCGGCTGCCCGAATCGCCAAGCCGGTAGTCGATGGGCAGGTGGCGATGGCCGAAGATTAAATAGTCGAAATATTCCTTGCTGAGGATCTCCTTGCTGTAGACGATCAGCCACTCCCCGTCTTCTCCCAGGAATCGCTCGTCGACCTGACCGGTCACCGCGCGGCTGCGCCGGCTGAGCCAGTTGGCCAGACCCACCCCGGCCGCCGGCGGCAGGATCCCGAACATCCACCGGCACACCCGGTTCCGGAAGATCTTCTTCAGGAATTTATACCCGTGATCTCCTGGCCCGAGCCCATCCCCATGACCGATATAGAACTTCCTGCCATTGAACTCGAAAGTTTTGGGCTCATGATACACGGGGATCTGCAGTTCCTGTTCGAAATAGCCCTTCATCCACATATCGTGGTTACCGGTAAAGAAATGGACGGGGATGCCGCTGTCGGTGATCTCCGCCAGCTTCCCGAGAATGCGCGTATATCCTTTCGGAACGACGGTGCGGTATTCGTACCAGAAGTCGAAGAGGTCTCCGACGATGAAAATGACTGCCGCGTCCTGCCGGATCCTTTCCAAAAAGCCGGTGATCCTTCGCTCCCGGACCAGGCTGCCCGCATGGTCGGGCGCGCCCAGATGAAAATCGGAGAGGAAATAGATCTTTTTGCCGGGAGAGATTTGCATGCGTAAGGTTAAGATTTCGATTCAGCGATATGTCGCACCTACCGCCGGTCGACCAGGAAAAGATACACTTCCCTGGGACCGTGCACGCCGACCACCAGCGTCTTTTCGATATCGGCCGTCCGGCTGGGGCCGGTCGCCAGCGTGATCAGGGAAGGCAGTTGCTGCTGGTATTTCTCCTTCAGGCCAACCAGGCATTCCCGGATGTCATAGACCAACTGATCCGACCAGGCGACACAGATATGGACGGGCGCATACACACTGACGGTCCTTCCGCTGCCATTACCGCCGCCGGTGCTCATCACGATGCTGCCGGTCCGGGCGATCAGTGCTTCACATCCGGTGATCGACGCGTCGCATTCAGCCAATCCTTCCTCCTGGAAACCGCTGAACCCCTCGGCTTTCAGCAGAGCCTGCAGCTTCTCTTCCCGGCAGACGATCTTTTTCCAACCCTGGTTCGCCGCAAGGGTCTTCAGCTGGCCCGCGAGCTCGCGATGGTCCATGCAAAAAATGAACTTGCCAAGGAGCTTCGTAAACTGCTCGGCGAATTCGATATCCAGTTCCTGCCGCGAAGGTTGGAAAACGGAGTTATTGCCCTCGCTTTGGGGAAATGGAATAGGCGTTGATTCAATCAACGCCTTCCTGATTTTTTTTAAAATATTTTCCTTGCCGGAAGATATATTCATCCTTCCTTATTTTACTTCTTCGGTCGCCGGCGGCACTACCACGGCCGGGGGTACGCCGTTGCTCTCATGGTCGGTCACGTCCAGCGCACGCTTCTCTTCATACGGCCGTTTGCCGATCAGCGCTTCGACATCGCTCTGGAACAGGACCTCCTTTTGCAGCAAGGCTTCGGCGAGCATTTCGACCTCCCGGTGTTTGATCGTCAGGAGATGCTTGGTGGCCTCATAGGCCTTATCGATCAGTTTCCGGACCTCTTCGTCGATGAGCCGCGACGTCTCCTCGGAATAAGGTTTGGTGAACGTATTCTCCTGTTGCGGATCGTAAAAGCTGACATTCCCGACCTTCTCGTTCATCCCGTACACGGTCACCATCGAGTAGGCGATCTTGGTCACCTGCTGCAGGTCGTTCTGCGCGCCGGTCGAGATCTTCCCGAAATTCAACTCTTCGCTGGCCCTTCCGCCCAGCGTCATGCAGATCTGGTCGAAGAGCTGGTCCGTGTTATACAGGTATTGCTCCTTTGGCGTGTATTGCGCGTATCCGAGCGCGGCGACGCCGCGGGGCACGATCGTCACCTTGAGCAGGGGGTAGGCGTGCTCCAGGTACCACCCGCAGATGGCATGCCCGGACTCATGATAGGCGATGATCCTTTTTTCGTCGGGAGAAATGATCTTGTTCTTTTTCTCCAGGCCGCCGATCACCCTGTCCACCGCATCCTGGAAGTCCTCCATTTCAACCGTTTCCTTGCCTTTCCGGGCTGCGATCAGCGCCGCCTCGTTACAGACATTGGCGATATCCGCGCCCGCGAAACCGGGCGTCTGCTCGGCCAGTTTGTGGATATCGAGTTTGCTGGATATCTTGATCGGCTTGAGATGCACCTTGAAGATCGCCTCGCGGCCCTTCAGGTCGGGCTTGTCGATGGAGATCTGCCGGTCGAATCTGCCGGGGCGCAGCAGCGCCGTATCCAGCACGTCGGGGCGGTTGGTGGCCGCGAGCACGATGATCCCGCTGTCACCGCCAAATCCGTCCATTTCCACCAGCAATTGGTTGAGGGTGCTTTCCCGCTCGTCATTGCTCATGATCGCATTCTTTCCCCGGGCCCGGCCGATCGCATCGATCTCGTCGATGAAGATCACGCAAGGGGCTTTTTCGCGCGCCTGCTTGAACAGGTCGCGGACACGGCTGGCGCCGACACCCACGAAGAGCTCCACGAAATCGGAGCCGCTCATCGAGAAGAAGGGCACCTGCGCTTCGCCCGCCATGGCCTTTGCCAGCAGGGTCTTTCCGGTTCCCGGAGGACCCACCAGCAGGGCGCCTTTCGGGATCTTTCCGCCAAGCGCCGTGTACTTTTTCGGGTTCTTCAGGAAGTCGACGATCTCCATCACCTCCACTTTTGCTTCGTCGAGACCCGCCACGTCATTGAACGTGATCGTAACCTTCGTTCCCTTATCGAAAAGCGTGGCCTTGGACTTGCCGATATTGAAGATACCGCCCGGCCCCCCGGCGCCCGCCTGGCCGCCCATTTTTCGCATGAGCATTACCCAGATCAGGACGATGATCAGCAATGGCAGCAGGAAATTCAGCAACGGCCCGAACCACTCGCCCTCCTGTTTCGAGTTGATGGGAACCTCCTGTACGCTGGGGTTCTTGGTGAAGAAATCACGGAGTTCCTGGTCGTATTGCTTGATGTCCGTTACGCGAAACTCGAACTGCGGCCCTTCCTTGCTGATACCGCTGCTGGGAAAGGTGCCCTTACTCGCATACTTCCGGTAGAAGGGCTTGTCGAGGCTGTCTTTCTTGATGTAGATCCTGACGATATTCTTGTTGGCGATCAGGTCGATCTTCTCCACGTCTCCCTGCGCCAGCATGTTCTTGCGGAAATCCAGCTCTTCGACCTGGTGCGCATCCGGGGTGAAAGTGCCAAAGAGATTAAATCCGATCAGAACGGCTGCAATGATGCCCCATATCCAATAAATGCTAAACTTAGGTCCTTTCCGGTTCCCGTTGTCGTCATCGCCCCTGGGCCTGAACCTGGGAAAGTTGTTTTTATCGTTTTGTTTCAAATCTTCGGGTGGCATTTTGTTAAGATGCGTGTTGTTTGCTTGATATTATTAATAATAATAAATGATTATAGGGTAAAAATGTTCGAAAAAATCCATGAAACGGCAAAATAACCTGTTAAATTGCCAGTGCCGGACCATTCTCGTTTCCATAATTCTCCTGGGGGGCGTCGCTCCACATGTCTTCCAGCTTGTAAAACCGGCGGCTTTCCGGCAGCATGACGTGGACGACGACATTCACGTAATCGATCAGGACCCATTGAAGGGAAGTCCTGCCTTCATGCTTATAGGGAAGCTCTTCGCAATTCTCCTTTACCAGTTCCTCTACAGAATCGGCAACCGCTTTTACCTGGGTTGTGCTACCGGCTTCACAAATAATGAAAAAATCCGCCACTGCTTCCGGTATTTTTCGCAAATCGAGGGAAATGATATTCTGCGCTTTCTTTTCCTGTATTGCCTGGATGATTGTTCTTAAGATCTTTGAATTCCGCGTTAACCTGACTACGCTGCTGCGTTTACGGGTAGCTAATATAGACAGCTGTTCCAATAATCAAAGTGGTTTTTGTGAAAAATTGTAATAATCCAAAGCAAATCAGAATATTGTGAGATGACTGGTTATTTTTGTCTAAATCAAAAATAGTAATCTTTTGCCGATCGGTCACGCTTTTGTTGAACTGGAGTCGGTGGACAGCACCAACAACTATGCCATGGCCATGGCCACTGCCGGGCAGGCAAACCACGGAACGATCTTTTTCGCTCATCACCAGTGGGCGGGGAAAGGTCAGCGGGGCCGCACCTGGAACAGCACCCCGGGCGAAAACATCATCCTCAGTGCTGTCTTAGAGCCTGTTGCGCTCCCGGTTTCACGGGCGTTCGAACTCAGTGCGGCCGTCGCGCTGGCCTGCGACGATTTCTTCAGCCGCCATGCGGACGAAGGCTCCACGCGGATCAAGTGGCCCAACGATCTGTATTGGAATGACAGAAAGGCAGGAGGGGTGCTGATCGACAACCACCTCCGGGGCGACAGTTGGGTGGTAGCGGTCGTCGGCATCGGCATCAATATCAATCAGACCGTATTTCCCGCGGCCCTGCGCAGGCCTGTCTCGCTTCGGCAGATCACAGGCAGGACCTACGATCCGGTTGGGCTGGCCCGCGAGCTGGCCGGGTGCCTGGACCGCCGGTATACCGCGCTCGGATCGGACGGCCCCGCCGTCATCTCCGATTACAACGCCCGTCTTTACGGGCTTGGCCGCAAAGTGCGGCTCCGGAAAGGGAATACCGTGTTCGACACGGTCGTCACGGGCGTCTCTCCCGACGGCAGGTTGCTCACGCGGGACACGCTCGACCGCTCCTTTTCCTTTGGCGAAGTGGAATGGATCATTTAGGACGCCCGCCGCCGGCCAATTCCTTCCAGGCCTTCACGATCTCCTCGGCGTGCTGCTTATTCCTCGGCCGGAGAAAGATCTTCCTGATCACGCCGTCTTCATCGATCAGGAAGGTGGTCCGGTGCAGCCCCAGATAATTCCTGCCATATAACTGCTTCTCGCCCCACACGCCGTAGCGATCGATGATGACGTGCTGCGGATCGGCGATAAGCGGGAACGGCAGCCGGAACTTCTTCTCGAATTTCTTGTGGCTCTTCACGTCGTCCGGACTCACACCGGCCACCGCGATGCCCTCGCGCTTCAACAGCGCAAAATTATCCCGCAGATTGCACGCTTCCACCGTGCAGGTCGGCGTATCGTCCTGCGGATAAAAATACAACGCAAGCTTCCTGCCCTTGAAATCCGCCAGCGAGATTTGCTGCCCGTCCTGGTCCTCGCCTTCGAATGGCGGAGCGATGTCGCCTTCGCTAAGTTTCGTCATGATTATCGGTTGAAATGATAGGTTTCTTCCCGCCGGTTCCCCGCCGTGTCTTCCACGGTAACCGTCAGGGTGTGCGGGCCCTGCGGGCAATGGCTGTCAAACTTATAAATCCAGGCCAGCCGCTTGTCGTTCGTAAAGCAAAGCCAGTGTCCGTCCAGCTCCGCGCGGAAACGACGAAGCCCGCCGAGGTTGTCGGTCACCCGGAAGGCGATCCGCGCGGCATGCGCCAGGTCCGCACCCTGCAGCGGGCCGAGGGGTATGATCTCCGGCGCCGTACTGTCGGCTACCAGCTGAAAATGACCAAAACCGGAGAACCTCGCGGACGCCCAGTTCCCCCGCCATTCGGGCCGAATCACTTCCCTGTCGTTTTTCTGGAAGCGGACCATCACGATCCTGTCCCTGCCGGCGCCGGGCGGATAAGCGGCCGCAGCACTATCCGGCAGGCGTAGCCGCACAAGCATCGGATCGGCGAGCGGCACATCCGGTTCGCCGATCCCAACCACCGGTGAAACGCCGTCGGGAAACCCCTCCCCGGGAAAGTCTTCGCCTGCCGCGATCCGCACCGAATCATACAGGCTTTTTTCACCGAGATAGAAGGCAAAATCCGTAGCCTCCACGCCGTCGACCATACCGGGGTAGAACATTTTGCCGGCCATCGCCATGCCCGATTGTTTCCCCGTCACTCCGGGCTGGTATTCAACCTTGAACGGCAGCGAGGCCCGGTTCCCCTGCGGATCGGTGACAGTGATATCGATCGCGTGCGGCAGACCATCGCTGATATCGAGAAAGCCGTCGTTCCCGGATGCAGCTGTCCCTGCGCGTTGGACGGCATCCTTCGCGGCCGGATCGATACCGCCTGCGTTGCCCGGTATGCGGTAAATAGAGGGGAATGGGTATCCTGGTAAAAAAAAGAGCTGCTGAAGAAACGGTCCGCCGGATTCGCGCGTCTTATAGTCGATATGCGCATTGATGTTCCCGGTATTGTCGTAGCTGATCCCGTCGAGTTGGAAACCGATCACCGGGTTGTCGTCGGCGGACAACACCGCGCGGTAGATGCCGTTCGGATTTTTGGAACCCGATTGCGCATCACTGGCCGAGATCGCAAAGCCGATGCGCGGGACGGGAACGACGAGCAGCGTTTCGGACAAAGCGTAGTTTGCGATGGTTCCGCGCTGCCCGCCTTTCCCGAAACCGGAACGATTTGTCCCGGAAGCGGAAGACCCCGGCACCCGGCCCGACAACCGGAGCGGCGGACGCGGAGGAGCGGGAAGCGCGCGCAGCCGGTGAACCGGAAGGATCTGCGGAGATTGCCCGTAGATCCCTTTGTCTCCGTTATACCAGGCTAGCCGCAGGATAACCGGCGGGACCTTGTCCGGGACGGGTAGGCCGAACAACAGCGGGTTCAGGTTGATATCCCCTGCCGTCCGCCGGATCTCGAAGTGCAGGTGCGGGCCCTGGGAACCGCCGGTGTTGCCGCTATAAGCGATCAGTTGACCCTTTTTCACGGGAAACAGTCCCGGCGGGATCGTAAGATCTACCTGCCAGGATTGCTGCCGGTATTGCGCTTCCGAAACGTACCTGGCGAGTGCGGGAAAGAAGCGGTTCAGGTGGCCGTACACGGTGCTATAGCCGTTCGGATGCCGGAGATAGACGGCTTGGCCGAAACCGCCTGGCGAGACCGTCACCCGCTCCACATAGCCGTCGGCCGCGGCGTGCACGGGCAGGTTCTCCCGGTGCTGGGTCCGGATGTCCAGCCCCATGTGGTAGTGACCGGGCCGGAGTTCGCCGAAATTAGCCGCCAGGCTCATGGGAATGTCGAGGGGGTCCCTGAAATAACCTTGCGGATAATCCGGGGACCGGAACAGGGAGGATTGCTGCGAATAGGCGGCGCCGGACAAAAGCCATATCGCGACAGTGAAAAGAAATTTCATCACACAAATGTATCCCTCTAAAAAAATACCACAAAAAGGGCGGCTTTTTTTTAAAGTTTGGTACAGCTTTTGGCTTACAGAAATTGTCTAATCATCGGGTAGGTCGCACTACCGAAAATTTATCAGTCATGAAAGGCATTAAGAACAAAATGGTCGTATTTCTGGCAGTTTCTGTCGGCGGTATGATCGGCTTTGTCAAAGGCGAAGAAGCGAGGCAGAAATGGGTTTTCAGGGTCCGGAGCAAATATGAGAACCGCCGGCTGATGGCGGAGCGGAAATCGCTGGCCCGCAAAGGTGGCGTGCTGCTGGATGACATCGAGCTCGCTGCTTACCACAACAATAACTGACACTATCATTCAAAATTCCCGTTCTTTATCCCGAACGGCCCCCGTCCTCCGGACCCGGGCCGTTTTTCTTTGCCGGAAATGCAGTACTTTTGCACAATTTTATTTTCGACATGCCCAAAGACTCCTCCATTCGTTCGGTCCTGATCATCGGTTCGGGCCCCATCATAATCGGCCAGGCTTGTGAATTCGATTATTCCGGTACCCAGGCGGCCCGCAGCCTCCGGGAAGAAGGGATTGAAGTTATCCTCATCAACAGCAACCCGGCGACGATCATGACCGACCCGATCATGGCCGACCACGTCTACCTGCTGCCGCTGACGGTTGAGAGCATCGAGCAGATCCTCGACCAGCACAAGGTGGACGCCGTGTTGCCGACCATGGGGGGCCAGACCGCGCTCAACCTGGCCAAAGAAGCCGAGGACCTGGGCGTCTGGGAAAGATACGGCGTCAGGCTGATCGGGGTGGATATCAAGGCTATCGACAAGGCCGAGGACCGGGAAAAATTCCGCCAGTGGATGATCCGGCTGGGCATCCCCGTCGCCACGGCAAAGACGGCCAACTCTTTCCTGGAAGGAAAGGAATTCGCGCAGGACATCGGTTTCCCGCTGGTAATCCGCCCCTCCTTCACGCTGGGCGGCACGGGCGGCGGCTTTGTCCACGATAAGGAAGACCTCGACGAGGCGCTGAACCGGGGCCTCCAGGCCTCGCCGATCCATGAGGTCCTCGTTGAAAGGGCCGTGCTGGGCTGGAAGGAATTCGAGCTCGAGCTCTTGCGCGACTCGGGCAACAATGTCGTGATCATCTGCACCGTCGAGAACTTCGATCCGATGGGCGTCCATACCGGCGACTCGATCACGGTGGCGCCTGCCATGACGCTAAGCGATACGGCATTTCAATTGATGCGCAATACCGCCATCCGGATGATGAGGGACCTGGGAAATTTCGCGGGCGGCTGTAACGTCCAGTTTGCGCTCAACCCCAGCACCGAAGAGATCATCGCGATCGAGATCAACCCCCGCGTAAGCCGCTCCTCGGCCCTCGCTTCCAAGGCAACGGGCTATCCTATTGCGAAGATCGCTGCTAAGCTCGCGATCGGCTATCACCTGGACGAGCTAAAGAACCAGATCACGGGAACGACGTCCGCCTATTTCGAGCCGGTCCAGGATTATGTCATCGTAAAAGTGCCGCGCTGGAACTTCGACAAGTTCAAGGGCGCTAACGACACGCTCGGGTTGCAAATGAAAAGCGTCGGGGAAGTGATGGCCATCGGCCGGAGTTTCACCGAAGCCGTGCAGAAAGCCTGTCAAAGCCTGGAGAACAACGCGGTCGGCCTGGGTTACTACGGAAAAAGCCTCATGCACGCGGAAGAACTGCTGGAGTATATCAAGACGCCGAAGTGGGACCGCATCTTTCGTATCAAGGACGCCCTGATGGCCGGTATCTCCGTCGGCACGATTTCCAGGGCCACCAACGGGATCGACCGCTGGTTCCTCTACGAGATCCTGAAGATCTGCAATATGGAAAAGGAGCTGGCCAAATACAATTTTGAGTCGCTCCCCCTGCCGCTGCTGCGGGATGCCAAGCAGCTTGGCTTCAGCGACCAACAGATCGTCCGCATCCTCGGCTCCGGCACGGAGGACGCGTTGTACGAAAAAAGAAAGGCCGCCGGGATCACGCGTGTCTATAAAATGGTCGACACCTGTTCAGCCGAATTCGAAGCTAAAACACCCTATTTCTACTCGACCTTCGAAGGTGGCCACAGCAACGAAAGCAAACGGAGCGACCGGAAAAAGATCCTCGTGCTGGGCTCGGGCCCGAACCGGATCGGCCAGGGCATCGAATTCGACTATTGTTGCGTCCACGGCCTGATGGCCATCAAGGAATGCGGCTACGAGGCCATCATGGTCAACTGCAACCCCGAGACGGTTTCGACCGACTTTGATATCGCCGACAAGCTCTATTTCGAGCCGGTCTATTGGGAACATCTCTGGGAGATCATCGAGCATGAACAGCCCGAAGGCGTCATCGTGCAGTTAGGCGGCCAGACGGCGCTCAAACTCGCCGAACGCCTCCACGAAAAAGGTATCCGCATCATCGGCACCAGCTTCGACAGCATGGATATCGCCGAGGACCGCGGCCGCTTCAGCGATATGCTGAAAGAGCTCGGCATACCCTACCCCGACTACGGCACGGCCTTCAATGTCGACGAAGCCGTCCAGGTCGCCAACCGCGTCGGGTACCCGGTGCTGGTCAGGCCGAGCTATGTGCTGGGCGGGCAGCGGATGCGGATCGTG
>DATNBP010000190.1:0-39185 GCA_035572015.1 Puia sp.
TCGGACAGGTTGACGCCGACAATAGTGACCATTGTGCCGCGAACGCCTGTTGTCGGCGTAAAGGAGGTGATGGCGGGTTCGCTGGCCCCTTTGTTCCTGAGGACCGTGAATGTATTATCTGCGTCATTACAGGTAGCTAGATCAGGTTTGCCGTCGCCGTCAAAATCCGCGGAGGTGATGGAATAAGGAATATTGCCCGTGGCATAGTCTACATTAGGGCTCACCGCGATCGCACCGGGAGTGCTGATGTTTCGGTGCACCGAAACCGTACTGTTATACTGGTCGACCACCGCGATGTCCGGATGACCGTCGCCGTCCAGGTCCGCTATCGAGATATCATAGGCGGCGTAGCCGGAATTCACGGTCAATTGCGGCGCAAAGCTCAGAGCGCCTGCCGAACTGGTATTTCGCAATAAGGATATAGTATTGTCCGTGTTATTTGCGACTATCAGGTCTTGCTTACCGTCGCCGTCAAGGTCGGCGATGGCCATGCCTTCCGGAAAGTTGCCCGTCGAAAAGTCGACATTTCCCGCGAAAGAGATGACTCCGCCCGTTACTGAAGTATTCAGGTAAACGGAGACCGTTCCAGCGTACGAATTCGCGGCGGCCAGATCGGGCTTCCCGTCGCCATTCAGGTCGGCAACCACCACTTTAAATGGCGAGCCGCCCGAAGGCGCAGTGATAGGCGTTTCGTTTGAAAAGGAGATGTGCCCGAGGGTACTGCTGTTGGTATACACCGAAAGCATATTACTGCCCTGGCTCGCGGCGATGACCTCCGGTTTGCCATCTCCGTTGAGGTCCGCTATCTGGGCGCCGAGAATATAGTTGCCGGAAGGAACGCTGAGCGCGGAGTCCATCACGATGCTGCCGGACGAACTTGCGTTGAGGTATATCGTCAGTGTCTGGCTAAAGTAGTTAGAGATCACGAGGTCGGGTTTGCCGTCCCCGTCCAGGTCGCCGGCAGCAACCCCGATGGGATATCCGCCGGCGCCCATCGTATAGGAGGCTACCTGCACAAAGGCGATATTACCGGGCGTGCTGTTGTTGTGATAGACCGTGACCGTATTCGAGTCGCCGTTGGCCACGATGATATCGGGCTTGCCGTCGCCATCAAGGTCGGCATTGCAGATGTACTGCGGTCCGGACTCGGCGGGTATATCCGTCCGGCTTGAAAACGCGGCCGGCGTAAATTGACCGCTATCCGGAAAAGTGGCGATAAAAGGAATGCCCGGGGCGGATGTAAGGCCGCCGGTCGTCACGGTGATCGGCGCATAACTGATCCCGGTCGGGACCGTCACCGTGAGACTGCCTGCCGATGCGCCGGTCACGGGGACGCGCACGGAGCCGAACCAAACGTAGTTGGCAGAAGGCGTTGGGCTAAAATTGCTGCCGGTTATGGTGACCGCAGTATTGACGGGGCCTGATGAAGGTGAAACCGTGGAAATGACAGGTTGCGCGAAGGACATCCACGGTAAGAGCAGGGCAACGACGAAGAGTATGCTGTTCCCACCAGGGTAGCGTTTCAGCATGGGGTATTGAATTTGAAAACAAGATAATAGAAACTATCCGGATCAAGAACTACGTATATCGCAATATTATTATGCAAACGGCCTGTCAAAGGCATATTTTTTTAAATATATTTGACCGGTCCGGAATACGAAACGCCATGCGGCCATCGTTGCACTTCTCCTGCCTGTGTCCAGATCCGACGATCCAATTGCCGCTTTTTTGCATACGGTTGGACGCTGTAATGCCGGTGGGCATTAACTTTGCAGGTACACCATAAACTAGCTAGTTGAGACAAGTCCTACTCGTCTTATCCATCCTATTGTTGCAGTTGACAGCTCGGTCGCAATATTACCTGACCGGCGAAGTCCTCGACGTCCATGGCGACAAATTGCAGAACGTTTCAATCTCCTCACACTCAACTGGTTTGACCTATTTAACCGGAATTTCGGGTGAATTCCGCATTCTCTCCAGGTCGATCCTGGACACGCTCACTTTTGCAATAGACGGCTACCAGGCTTACACTACCGAAGTCAATTCGGGCGGCTATATGTCCGTCACCCTGAAAATGAATGAATTTTTAGCGGATGGCGACGACCGTCGACCGGTGTCCCTGATCCGCGTGCCGGACTGGGATAGCAGCACGACCGCACTGGTTGCGGGTGTCGGGCTGGGGGCCGGGGGCGGGGTGTCCGGAGGGGCGAGCGAATTGCCGAGGGTGGGAAGGCGGGAGTTCCGCGGCCGGGTCGAGAACCCCTTTGTTCCCCAGTGGGCGACCATTTGTTTTACCGGCGCAGTTCGACGGGAGTCCTATAGCACGATCAGACGCTTTCTCGATATGGGATCCGAGGTCCCCGCGGATGCGGTGAAGATCGAGGAAATGCTGAATTATTTCAATTTCGCTTATGACCCGCCGGGAGCCAGGGACATTTTTACCTGTGCGTCACAGGTCATGACCTGTCCCTGGAATGCGGCGCATCGCCTCCTCGCGCTCCGCGTTTGCTCGAGGAAGGTAGACATCCGAAGCCGGCCGCCGGCCAATCTGGTGCTGCTGATCGACGCATCCGGTTCGATGGATATGCCAAACAAACTGCCGTTGGTCAAAGCCGGCATCCGGCTGCTGGTGGACAATCTTCGTGACATCGATACCATCTCACTCGTTGAATTCGGCCGGCAGGTCCGGGTGCTTTTTGCCGGAATGCCGGGCTCCGAGAAGACCAGGATCCTGAGAGCTGTTGAAGGATTGCGGGCCGACGGCCCATCACCGGGACTGCAGGGACTTCAATTGGCGTATGCGGTGGCGAAACAACAATTTATCCCCGGCGGCAACAACCGTGTGATCCTCTTGACGGATGGGGACGTCAGTATGGAGCCGCCTGCAGCGGAGCAAGACCTCGTGGACCTGGTATCCCAGCAAAGCCAGGCGGGGATCCGGCTGACCTGCGGAGGACTGGGAATGAAAAGCGTAAAAGACTCCAGGCTGCCCAGGCTGGCCGAGATCGGCCGGGGCGATTTCGCTTATCTTGACGACGAGAATATCGTCGAGCAAATGCTGGTGCAGGAATTGGACCCGAGGCTGGCGACGGTTGCCTCCAATGTCTCGATGTCGGTTGAATTCAGCCCGGCTCTGGCAGGTCAATACCGGCTGATCGGATATAACAACAAGCGGAACGCACTCGCGGATACACCGGGCATCCTCGAAGGCGGGAGGGTAGGTTCCGGAAGTTCGGAGATCGCCTTGTTCGAATATGCTCCGAAGCGGGATACCACCGGCGCCGACACGTTGGCCAGGATCAAGGTCAGTTACGTATTACCCGGACAAACTTCCGCCAAACAGCAATATTTCGATTGCATGGATGGGGTCGTCCCCCTCGAGCGGGCCGAACCTGAATGGCGACGAATGGTTTGCCTTGCTTTGTTCGGCATGAAGTTGCGCCGGTCGGACAATGCGGGCACGGTCGGCTGGCCGGATCTTGAAAAAATGGCCAAAAGGATCTTTACCGGGAATAATTATTTAGATGACGAGTATATATCGCTGATAGACAGAGCAAAACGAATATACGAGAAGTCCCGATTCCCCTGATGATCCTGCAGCCGGGAAGCTGTTGCTCCGGGGATGGCGACCGGATTGGCAAGGGCGCTACTCAGAAGGGAGAGTGTCGACCGGATTGGCCAAGGCACTATTCCGACCGGAGACTCGTGACCGGATTGGCAAAGGCTGCTTTGGCCGAACGCCATGCAATGGTCAGGACGGCGATAACGATAGTCAAGCCGAGCGCCAGGGCGAAGATCTTCCAGGAAAGACCGATCCGGTATTCGAATCCCTGCAACCACTGATGCATGGCCCAGGCGCCGGCAGGAGCGGCAATAAGGAAGGCCACGAACAGCAGCCGCGAAAACTCCTTGCCAAAAAGCCAAAGAATATTGTCGACACCCGCGCCAAGCACTTTTCGCACGCCGATCTCTTTTGTCTTTTGCAGGGCCATGAATGAGACCAGGCCGTACAGGCCAAGACAACTGATCAGGATGGCGATACCTGCAAAGACACGGACGAGGCGGAAAGTAATGCTGTCCTGGCGATAGAACCGCTCGATACGCTCATCGAGAAAATAGTTGGTGTACACATAATCCGGGTAGATTCCCGTCCAGACCTTTTGAAAGGCGGCAAGGGCAGGGCGGAGATGGGACAGGTTGACGCGAACCGCGCAGGTCTGGTATTTATTCATCCCTGTCCCGAGGACGACCGGATCAATCGGGCTGTGCAGCGAATAATTGTGAAAGTCGCGCAGCACGCCAACGATCGTTCCCGACCAATTGTTGATCGTAAGCCTTTTGCCGATGACTTCGGCAGGATGCCGGAGATGGATGGTCTTTACAAACGTTTCATTGACGATCCATTCGTGAACCGAATCCGCGTGAAAGAAATTCCGTCCGGCTACGAGGTGTAACCCATATGTCGGGATATAGCGGTCGTCGCCGAATTTCATGTTGACGGACCACGGTTCTTCCTTCGGGCGGTTGTCATACGTGAAGCTTTCAAGGCTGTTACTACCCGATGCCGGCGCGGCGGAGCACAGGCTGATCTCCCCTGCTCCCGGAACCGTGGCAACGCCCGCTGCAAGCGTTTTCATTTTGACCGGGTCGGGCCTTGGAAGCGGCAGAAGGATAACGCCATCCTTTATGAAGCCAAGGTCGGTGGTACGGGTATATTGCATTTGCGCTGCGATGACGATCGTGCCTATGATAAGCAATTGCGAGATGGCAAACTGCGTGACGACCAGTATACGCCTGACGGGGAAGCCGCCGGCCTGCCGTTGACTCAGTTTCCCCTTTAGCGCGATGATAGGCCTGAAACGCGACAGGACCAGGCCGGGGTAGGAACCCGCAAGAAAGACGACCGCTCCAAGCAAAAGAAACAGGAAGGCAATAGTGCCCGAATAGGTGAAGATCCCCAGGTTCATACGGCTGCCGATGAGGTCATTCAAGGCAGGAAGGGTCACCATCGCGATGCCGATGGCCATCCCAAACGAGAAAATGACCAGGAGCGCCGTTTCCAGGATGAACTGCCAGAAGAGTTGCGACCGCAGACCCCCCATGACTTTTCGCATGCCGACTTCCTTCGCACGATTGAGGGCGCGGGCCGTCGCAAGATTGATGAAATTGACGCAAGCCGTGACCACCAGGAAGACGCCGATCAGGCCGAGGGCCCACAGATAACCGAGATTTGCCGGGCCGTTGAATTTTCCATTGAAATGGATGTCGGAGAGCGGCTGGAGCTTAAAGATCGTGGTCGGCCAATCCGTCGGATCATATTTTTTCAGGATGACGGGCAGCCGGTCCTGGACAAAGGCGGCACTGACGCCGGGTTTCAGCCGGATGAAGAACTGCATCCCGCTTCTTACGGTGCCCCAACTGCTGTCGCTCGCAAAAAAAGGGTCCTGGTCTTTAAGGTTTGAGTAGGAGCAATAGATTTCCTGCCGCTCATCCGTATTGTCGGGAATATCTCTCAGCACGCCGGTAACCCGAAAGTCGAGCCTGTTGTCGAAACGGATGGTCTTGCCCACGGGGTCTTCACTGCCGAAATATTTGGCCGCCAGTTTTTGGGTAATAAGAGCAGTATTGGGTTCGGTGAGCTGTGGGCCAGGCGCACCTTCGACCAGTGGAAAACGGAAGATATCAAAGAAGGACGGGTCGGCGAACGCGATGCCCTCCTCCTCCTGGAATTTCCTGACGTCCTTCTCAAAAGGCAGGGTGATCAGCGCATTCCTGTACTGGCATATGCGGGCGGCCGCGTCCGCATAGGCAAATTCATGCAGGAATGCGCGACCGAAAGGTTGGGGCGTCCCGCGCTGGTATTCCACGGACTCCTGGTGGAATTCGGTAACGACGCGGTACACGCGGCCGGCATCGGGGTGAAACCGGTCGAAACTCAGCTGCCAGGAGATCAGCGAAAAAATGAGGATGGCGCATGCGATACCTGAGGAAAGGCCGAGGATATTGATGGCAGTGTAGGAGCCGTTCCTGATCAGGTTGCGCCAGGCAAGCTTAATATAGTTGAGCAGCATATAAAATGGTTGCGTTATTGTAAATTAGCGAATCGTTGACATCCGGCACCCTGCTGAACAGACGCGCCGGCAAGCTTACATGTTGCATGATGCATATTGAATATTCCAAATGCGTCCGGGCCGGTTGGATAGCTGTCCAATTGGTGACCATCCTCTCCGTGGCACGGGGCCAGAATGCGATGGTGGTATTGCCATCGGATCAGGCACCTGAAATTATCAAAAAGGCGGCGAACATCGTTCCTTCACCCAGGCAGTTCCGGTGGCAGGAACTGGAATTAACCGCTTTTTTTCATTTCGGGATCAATACGTTCACTGACCGGGAATGGGGTGACGGCAAGGAGGATCTGTCATTGTTTGACCCGAAACATCTCGACGTCAGGCAGTGGATCCGGATCGCTAAGGAAGCGGGTATCAGGCAGGTGATCCTGACCGCGAAACACCATGACGGTTTCTGCCTTTGGCCAAGCAAGTATACCGATCATACGATCGCACACACGCCGTATAAGGGAGGCCATGGGGATATCGTCAAAGAATTTGCCGATGCCTGCCGGGAGTATGGAATGGGAATGGGAATTTACTTGTCCCCCTGGGACCGGAATTCGCCGGCCTATGGAGATTCCGCCAAATACAACGAGCTGTTCCTGCATTGGCTTACTGAATTGCTAACCAACTATGGCCGTGTAGATGAGGTTTGGTTCGACGGCGCAAACGGAGAGGGACCAAATGGGAAAAAACAAGTATATGCATTCCAGTCCTGGTATCATCTCATCCGAAAATTGCAGCCGCAGGCGGTGATCGCAATCATGGGGCCCGACGTGCGGTGGGTAGGGACGGAGTCAGGGCAGGGCAGGCTGACCGAATGGAGTGTTCTTCCGATCAACGCCCGGGAACAGGAGAGCGTTGCCTCCAATTCGCAAAAGGACCAGACTTTTGTCCCCTTGGGCGATTTGACGGATCAGGACCTTGGTAGTCGGAAACAATTGATGCAGGCAAGAGGGCTAATCTGGTATCCGGCCGAGACAGATGTCAGCATCCGGCCGGGCTGGTTCTACCATGCCAGGGAAGACTCGCGGGTCCGGTCGCCTGCTAATCTCCTCGACCTTTATTTCAGTAGTGTAGGGAGGAACAGCGTCCTGCTGCTGAATATTCCGCCAGACCGCGACGGTCTGATCAGCGGCGCCGATATGAGAAGTCTGAAAGGATGGCGCAAGGACATGGTGGCTACCTTCGGCGTCAACTTCGCACGCGGGGCGGCGGTCCGGGGCGGACTTGGCATCAGATGGGCAAAGGATGAACAAGACCGTGTGGAAACGGGGACCGGAGCAATGGCAGACGGTAATAAAGATACCTATTGGACTACAGCCGGAAAGGATACGACGGCAACCGTCGAGATCGGACTAAAAAAAACGACAACTTTCGATGTTTTGGCTTTGCAGGAAGAAATCCGGGTCGGCCAACGGATCGAAAGTTTTGCGCTGGACGCAAGAGTCCGCGGCGAATGGAAAGAAATCGCCTCGGGCACCACCGTCGGTTATAAACGGCTTGTCCGCTTTTCTCCGGTAACTACAGATGCAGTGAGGCTCCGCATCCTGTCGTCGAGGCTGAACCCAACGGTTGCAGAACTTGGATTATACAAACTTTCGGAATGAGATACTTAATTATATTTTTCCTGATTGTTGCCGTGAATTCCGCCCGGGCCCAGGAGCGGCATCGGTTTTCATTGAGCAGGAATGAATTTTTGCTGGATGGCAAGCCGTTCCAGATCATCAGCGGAGAAATGCATCCGGCGCGGATCCCGCGGGAATATTGGCGGCAGCGGATAAGGATGGCGAAAGCGATGGGATGCAATACCATTGCCGCGTATGTCTTTTGGAACTACCAGGAGGTCGCACCGGGCAGGTGGGATTTTCGCTCGGGAAATCACGATATCGCCGCCTTTATCCGCTTATGCCAGGCCGAAGGCATGTGGGTGTTGCTGCGTCCGGGTCCTTATGTGTGCGCAGAATGGGACTGGGGCGGATTGCCCACCTGGTTGCTGAAGGTCCCGGATATCAGGATCAGGTGCATGGACCCTAGATACATGGCCGCAGTCAGGCAATATATTTCGCGGTTGTCGAAGGAGGTCGTCCCCTTGCAGTGCGACCATGGCGGCCCGATCCTGATGGTACAGGTGGAAAACGAATATGGAAGCTATGGGAATGACCGGACCTACGTGAAGACCCTGCACCGGTTTTGGCAGGAGCATGGCGTGACAGTCCCGTTCTATACTGCCGACGGTCCAACTCCGTTTATGCTGGAAGCAGGCAGCCTGGACAGTTGCGCCATCGGGCTGGACAGCGGCGGAAGCGATGCGGATTTCGCGCAAGCGTCGAGGCAGGACCCGGACGTTCCCTCGTTTAGCAGCGAGACCTATCCGGGCTGGCTGACCCATTGGAAGGAGAAATGGCAACACCCGGATACCGCGGATATCATGCATGAACTCCGGTATTTACTGTCGCATCACCGGTCTTTCAATTTATACGTCGTCCATGGGGGAACCAATTTCGGGTTTACAGCCGGCGCGAATGCCTTTTCGCCGACGCAATATCAACCGGACGTGACCAGCTACGATTATGATGCGCCGATCGACGAGCAGGGCCGCGCGACAGCAAAATACTATGCGCTTAGAGATCTCATCGCCAGGTATGCGGGCCATTCCCTGCCGCCGGTGCCCGCGCCGGTCCCGGCGATGACCGTTGCTCCCATGGAATTGAGGCCGGTTGCATCGCTCTGGGAGAATTTGGCATCGCCAAAGCTGACACCGACGCCGCAACCCATGGAATCGTTCGGTCAGGGGAACGGCTTGATCGTATATCGCACAAAATTGATCGGACATAAGAGCGGGACGTTGACTATCACCGAGCCTCACGATTTTGCTATGGTTTTTTTAAACGGACGGCTGCTCGATACAGTGTATCGCGACGGCGGGCACTGGTCGGTGAGAATCCCCGAAACCGACGTGAAGGAACCCGTCCTGGAAATCCTCGTGGAAGCGATGGGGCATATCAATTTCGCGCAGTATATGATCGATCGCAAAGGGATCACCGACCGGGTGACCCTGGATGGCATGACGCTGATGAATTGGGAGACCTACACCGCGCCGATGACGGCGGAGTGGGTGCGGGGAATGAAATCGACCTTTGCGAACGCAGCGGCGCCGAAAAGCGCGACAGGGTACATCGGGTTGCGAAACGCGAAACCGGGACTTTTTTTCAAAGCGATGTTCAGCCTGGATAGCGTGGCGGATACTTATATCGACATGAGTCAGTGGCGGAAAGGGATCGTATGGATCAACGGGCATAACCTGGGCAGGTATTGGAATGCGGGCCCGCAGCAGCGGTTGTACTGCCCGGCCCCTTGGCTGAAAAAGGGGGAGAACGAAATTATGGTCTTCGACCTGCTGAAGACGGATCCCGGAATGGTAAATGGGGTGGAGACCCTCGAAGGACCCGCCTACGCCAAAGCTTCCGACGGCGCGGTTAGGGTAGCGTCCGTGGCGCGGCCGGAACCCGGCCCGGGGAACGGATCCTATCTTGCGAACCGGGCGCCCCTGCAGCCACTCAGCTTTATCAAGCTGCCTGTCGGCAGTATCGAGCCAGGGGGTTGGGTCCGGAAATACCTGGAACTGCAGCGGGATGGGCTGACGGGCCATTTGGGAGAGATCAGCGCGTGGTTGGATAAAAAGGACAATGCCTGGTATAGCGGGACGGGGCAGGGATCTCATGGCTGGGAAGAAGTACCCTATTGGTTAAAAGGTTATGGTGACCTGGGCTACTTGTTACAGGACAGCGGGATGATCCGCGTGACCCGGGATTGGCTCGAAAAAGTGTTTCAAAGCCAGCGCCGGGACGGATATTTCGGGCCGAAGGTGGTGGATCACCCCGAAAAGGACAGTATTCCGGACCTCTGGCCAAACATGATCATGCTGTGGTGCATGCAGTCGTACTATGAGCATAGCCGCGATCCGCGGGTGCTCGATTTCATGACCCGGTATTTTCATTGGGAAATGACGGTGCCACAGAACCTTTTGCTGCGAACCTACTGGGAGAACAGCCGGGGCGGAGACAATCTGTATAGCATTTACTGGCTCTACGATCACACGGGTGAAAGCTGGCTCCTCGACCTGGCCGGCCGCATTCACCGGCATACCGCAGACTGGACGCAGGACACCACGCTGCCCAACTGGCACAACGTAAATTTTGCGCAGTGTTTCCGTGAACCCGCTACCTACTTTATGCAGGCGAAGGATTCGTTTTACCTGCGCTCGACCTATGACGATTTTTACCTGATGCGAAGATTGTACGGACAGGTGCCCGGCGGGATGTTCGGCGCGGATGAAGATGCGCGCAAAGGGTATTCCGACCCGCGACAGGGAGTGGAGACCTGCGGGATGGTCGAGCAAATGTCCTCGGACGAACTGCTGATGGGGATAACCGGCGACCCGATGTGGGGAGACAATTGCGAGGACGTGGCATTCAACACGTATCCGGCCGCGGTGCTTCCGGATTTCAGGGGCTTGCGGTATCTGACCGCCCCGAACATGGTAGTGAGTGACGATAAGGACCATAGTCCCGGAATCGAGAATTCGGGACCGTTCCTGCTGATGAATCCGTTCAGCAGCCGCTGCTGCCAGCACAACCACGCGCAGGGCTGGCCCTATTATGCGGAGCATTTGTGGATGGCGACGCCTGACAGCGGTGTCGCGGCGATGTTGTACAGTGACTGTTCGTTGAAAGCGCGGGTGGGGGATGGGTCGCAACTGACGATACGGGAGCAGACCCACTATCCATTCGACACCACCATTCACATCGCAATGGAAGTGAACAAGCCTACGGCATTTCCCTTGTACCTGCGGATCCCGGGATGGTGCAGCGGAGCGCGCGTGCTGGTCAACGGCGTTGACGCGCAGGTTACGCTGGCATCAGACGGTTATGCCAGGATAGAAAAGCTGTGGACAACCGGGGATGACTTGGAACTGGTCCTGCCGATGAAGGTCCGGGTCAAAAGGTGGGACCTGAATAAAGGCAGTGAAAGCGTGATGTATGGGCCCTTGAGCTTCTCGCTCGAAATCCGGGAAAATTATGTAAGAGTAGACAGCAAGGCAAATGCCATCGGTGACTCGAAATGGCAGGCAGGCGCGGACCAGTCAAAGTGGCCGGCTTTCGAGATCCTGCCGGGGAGCGCCTGGAATTTCGGCCTCGAATCGAAAGAGGATTTTGAAGTTGTCCGGCGCCCCTGGCCCGCCGATGATTTTCCTTTTACGCAAGCGGCGGCGCCGATCCGGATACTTGCCAAAGGAAGACAGATCCCGGAGTGGACACTCGACCAATACGGCCTTTGCGGGGTATTGCCGGTCAGCCCCGTCACGGTGGATTCGCCCGAGGAGCCGCTGGTGCTGATCCCGATGGGCGCGGCGCGGCTAAGGATCTCGGCTTTCCCGGTGGTCGCGGGGAAATAGTCGGCGGATGCCGGAATATTTTGACTTTGTCGTTGATGTAAAGAAAAATGTCTTCCTTGCTGGCTTTGCGGCAGAAGGAATAACCCGGACGGTACTTGTTCAAAAAAAGCCGCAGTGAGTCGCCATGCAATCCGGTGATCCGCTCAACATAAGCCGGCGGGCACCGGAAGTTGATATAATAGTCCTCTTCCTGCCGCGCAAGTCGCTTGCGAAGCTGCCGTTTTTCCTTCTGTTGCTTTGAATAAAAATTCAGGTCGAAGCTGAGGCCGAGACCCTGGGTGAAATTGGTATCGGAGATGACCGCATCCTGGTGCTGGCTATAGATCCAGGCATAATCCTCCCTTCTTTGCAGCGAGTCGAGGAGGTAATTGGAGTTCTCTTCCACGGTGATTCCGGGCAGGCTGACGATCCTCGGTTTGAGATATATATTGTAGCCATTCGGATCCTGTAACATCCAGGCCGCAACACATTCGTGTCAGGTTGATAGCCGGCCGAGGAAAAGACAATCGTATCGCCGGGGCGGGCGAATATCCGGTAATTGCCACCGGCATCCGATCTGCCCGTTCCACCCTGGCTTTGGTTGTAAACGGAAACATTTTCGAGCACTTCTGTGGAAAGCTGGCGTTCAACACGACCGCGCAGCGATTGTTGGGCCAATGCCGGGCAGGCGAGTGAAAAACCGATAGCCAGGCAGGAGGTTGGTTTCGACAAAGGCATGAAACAAGATAACCCCGGCAGTCCTATGTCGAGCCTGCCGGGAACCGAAAAAAATGTTAAAGCGCGACAGGACTGAATATCCTGATCTCCATCGGTTCCAGGTGTACGGGCAAGGCGGCGGTGTCGGCGGAACCGGTCAGGGTGGCGCCGGAGAAGAAATTGGCCGCGCCGATCAGCCGAATATTGGAAATACCTGTGGCGCCGGTGCTCGAATACGAAATGGTCATGGCAGGGAGGGAACGATTGATATCGATATCCACAAGGACATAGCCGTCGAAAAGAGTGGCCGTGCTGGTGTTTGCGACGACCAGCACCTCCCGGTCATATAGGATACGGGAAAAGGCGAGGATGCCACCGATGCCAGAGGAGTGACCGAAGTCGCGTCCGTTGCCTGAAACTTCCCTGAAATAAATCCTGCCGAATTGGAGCGCCGGTTCTGCGCGTCGAAGATGCGCCAGTGCCGAGATCTGGACGTATAACAAGTTCGTCGGATCGAAGGCCGCCGGCCCCTTGCCCCAAAGCGCTTCCCGGACGCATTCCGGTGCGGCGGTCCGGTCCCAGGTCCCGTCGGGATTGATTGCGCCCGTCAGCCCCTGTTCCGTCCCATAATACAGACAGGGAATGCCGGGAAGCGAGAAAAGGACGGCGAGCCCCATCAAGACCTGGGCCGCCGGCGTTCCCGGAGTGTTGAAACGCTGGTTCTGATCGTGGTTGTCGAGGAAGCTGACAAAATATTTGCCGGCTTCGCCATGCGATGTGATCAGGTCTTCTTCGGCGTCAATGCGGGCTTCGAATAGTTGCCGGATGAGGGCTGGGTCGGAAAATTGACGGATAACCGAGGGAAGTTGGTCATACAGCGGATAGTCCAGTGCGGCGTCTATCCCAAGACCGCGACCGGACCGGTCCGAACTGTTACGTCCGACAAACCGGTCGATGACATTGTAGCTGCTGTCGTCGATCTCGCCGAACATAAAGAAATTACGTTTGCCGATGCCGAGGGCAAATTCGCGGATGGCATTGCCAAAGGTCTGGACCATCCCGGGATCCACATACATGACCGTGTCGATGCGGAACGCGTCGATGTCAAATGCAGCGATCAAATAAGAATAGATCCGGATAAGAATGTCGAGGACGGGATTGAGGCCATAGGCGTCCCTTATGCCCTTCTGGTCGGTCGTAGCCTCATACTCGGCTACCAGCTGCCGGAGGGAGCCGAAATCGCCTTTTATGAATCCACCGGGGGGCGGCTCGGTCGAAAGGAAACTGCCCCGGCGGCGGAAGAAATCCGTGTGTGCCTGCACGTCCAGCGGCCAGACGGCGTCGTCACCGGTGATGTCCGCAGGCAAGCCGTCCTGCCAGTCCGGCCGGGCAGCCCCCGTTCGATCGATCCATTGGATCGCCGGTTCGTTGCCGGGCGGCCCGTTGAGGACGCCTGCGTCTGCGAAACTGTCGATTACGCGATCCTGGTAGACGTACTTGAACACCTCGGCGGTGTGGTTGATGACAATATCCAGGATCACATATAGCCCCCGGGCGTGGGCGGCCTCGACCAGCGAAGTGAGTTCGGTGGCGGCTGTCGCAGCGGTTCCGTCAGAAGCAAACCGGCCATCGATGGTCAGGAAGTCCTGTGTCGCGTATCCGTGATAATTATATGGCCAGTCAGGGGCGGAATCCGGGAGGGGATTCTTCAATACCGGAGTTATCCAGATCGCACGGGCGCCAAGTCCCGCGATATAGTCAAGGGCGGCCTCGACTCCCTTGAAGGTGCCACCCTGGCGAAAATTATAGCGTTGATTCCAGGCCGATGCGGGATTGGCGGTCGTCGAGGCCGGCGGTAAATCCGGGTTGTTGAAGCGATCGATCATCAGGCAATAGATCCAGGTGTCCCGCCAGTCGGTCGGCGAAGGGAAGGGGAAGGGGAACGTTTTAAGGCTGCCGTTGACCGAAATGGTTTTGGTGGCGCCGGCCTGGGAAGAAACCCGCGCGTTCCGGATCGCGTCGCCGATGGCGGGATCGGTAAGGCTTGGAATGGCGGGCCGGTTGGCGGTAGGCGGATGCGGGGTGCCAGCCGTTCGGAAAAGTGAAGGTGGGGAATCGGGGGAATGGAGCGGCAACGCTGGGGAATCGGCGGAATGGATCGGCAAGGCCGGGGAGCCGGCGGGATGGAAAAGCCGGGGCGAAGTTCCGCCGGAGGAAGTGATGGAAGAGGCGAAACCTTCCATTCCTTCCATTTCGGTTGTGCTGGTCTCGGTACTCATAACCGGTTGTTGATTTTGGTGAGTGCATTGCTGCCCGCCTTCCGGCAATCGCTTTCGAATTTGGCCAGGATGGTTAGGGCCGCTACCGTGGGCGTGTTTTCGAAGTAACGCACGGACCAATCGCTCTCATGCAGGTAAGGATCTTCGTTGGGCATGCTGTCTAAAGAAGCCACCAGGATCAGCATTTTTTGAAGGCTGTCACCGAGCGCCGTATGAACCAGGAGCCTGGCGGCTGGTGCGGTCGACCTTCCGATGATGTCCTGACGTCTCAAATTCGTCCGGCATCCTTCCAACATGTTCGTCGCATCCGAGACCAACTGATAGACAGTGTCAGCTCGTGCTGCCAGCGCCGGATTGCGTTCCTTTTTTTGCCGGATGGTTTCGTGGAGCACGGCGAGCGCATTTTGGCCGGTAGCACGGGCGTTTGCGGATCCGAGAGAATTGTCGATCGAGTCAAAGCGGGCTCGCAGCGGGTCTTTGCCTGAGTTACATGCCGTGAACAGCATGGCAGCGACAAAAAGGATGGCAGGCCGGCGGTTCATACAGGTATAGGCAATTTACAAAAAAGCGATTATATTACTGTCATGAGCTTCAACCCGGCGGAGATCCTCGTTGTGTTGGTGATCTTTCAGTTGGTCTTCACCAGCGTATTTCTCTTTACGCACCGAAAGGGGAGGGTCGTGGGCAACCGCCTGCTGGGCTTTTTCTTTTTGGCAATCGGGTTGGACTTACTTGACAATCTGCTGTTGCTCAAGGGCATCTATTCCGTGCACCCAGCATTTGGATTGTGGAGCGCCTGGCTGTTACTGCTCTTCGGGCCGTTGTTGTATTTATATACACAATCGGTGCTTTACCAGGATTTCCGGTGGCGGGCGGCGAATTGGTTGCATTTTGCACCCTTCGCAGTCCTGTTCGCCGTCTCTGAAATTTATTGGCTGGGTCAGCAACCTGCAGACCAGCGGTCCATGCTTCTGCGGATTGCCGCCCGTCAAATGCCACAGTATCAGTCTGTCGGGCCGGTGTTGATCTTTCTTCAATTCTTTGGCTATATGGCGGCATCGAAGAAGTTGATCAACAGGTACCGGAAAGCGGCAGGAGAGGCATTTTCGGATTATCGGCGGATCGACATCCGTTGGCTGTCCAATACACTGCTTTTCTTTACGGTGGTCATGATGCTGGCCGCCCTGAACAGCGCGATCAGTCTTACTGCATTGGCGCCATTTTGGTGGCCGACATTCCTGGGCATTATCCTGCTGGTATTTGGCTATATCAACGTGATGTTGCTGAGGGCCTTGCGGCACCCCCAACTGTTCGCCCTACTGCGGGAAGAAAGGAAAAATGAGAAGGCTGAAGATGGGAAAGGAGCCGAAGGAGTGAGTGGGGCCGAAAGGAGGAAGGAGACCTTTCACCCGGGCGATAATATGCCGGAGGCAGAGGCTGCCATACGGCAAAGGCTGTTGCTTCAACTGGACGAACATATGAACGCCCGGCGACCCTGGCTGGAACCAGACCTTACCCTCGAACAACTGGCGGCTCAACTCGGGCAGCGGCCGCGGTCGCTGTCACAAGCGATCAACGAAGGTTTGGGCAAGAGTTTCTTTGAGCTGGTCAATCAATACCGGATATCGGAAGCCAGGCGGCTTTTGACCGACCCGCCTGATAAAAAAATAACGATCCTGGAAGTTCTTTACCAGGTAGGGTTCAATAGCAAATCCTCCTTCAATACTGTCTTTAAGAAACAGACGGGGATGACACCCAGCGAATTCAAGAAGAATAACGGGGACAACCCCGGGCGTTCGACTTTACGTGGGTGAAAAGTCGAACCAAATAAATCCGACCGGGATCGTGTAGTCGGTCGACGGCGCGGATCGGGAGCATCAATTTTGTTTTCAAAACTTTCAATCATGAAACAAGAATCGATTGCTTCTCCGAAAACAGTCGCCGGGACGCGGGCGGCCGTGTTATTATCGGCCGTGCTGGTCTGCGGCCTCCTTTCCTCCCCCAAGTACGGAATGTGGATGCCGGCCTGGCTTTATCCCGTTTGCCTGATGGTCTATTTTCGCCATGCCGCCTTAAAAAGAAAGGGGATGTGGGCCTTTCTCGTCCTGACAACCGGGCATGTTCTCGCTGATGCCGGAGTGGTGCCTTTTCCCATGCTGGTTGTCGTATTGCTGGGTGTCTGTCAAACTTTGATGCAGTTTCTCCTGTATCGCGCCGATGCCCGGGTAGCCAGGCGAACCGGAAGCTTTGCAGCGACCCTGTTCCTTCCGGCTCTGGCAGTAGGGATGGAATATCTGAATACCATCTATGGCGGTGGCGTTTGGTGGTCGGTGGCCAATATGCAGTACCCCTTATCATGGCTGGTACAACTGGCCTCGGTCACAGGAATTTGGGGGATCAGTTTTGTGTTGTATTGGACGGCGTCCGTCATGGTGTGGGCGCTGGCGCGCCGGTCTGCAGCGGGACTCCGGAGCAATCGCGCAACGCTTCGCGGTCTGGCGGTATTTGCCTGCGTAATGGCGGCGGTGTTGGGATTTGGCTGGTGGCGGTATTCGCCTCTCCGGAACGGCATGGCAGGGGTGCCGGTCAGGGTGGCCGGGGTAACCGTGCCGCTAATAAACGTCATGGAGACATTCTGCAGGGATTACAATGGTGAGCAGATAATAGTGAATCCGCGGAGCTCGGTCACCGACCCTGTCATCCGGAAGGTAGGGCAGGCAGAGGCAAGCTATGTGGAGACGGCAGACACGGTACGGTTCAGGAATACGGCGGCCTCGATCCGGCAGGTGATCGACAGCCTGTTCGAGCTGAGCCAACAGGCCGTCGGCCGTGGAGCGAAGATCGTCAGTTGGTCCGAGGGTAATGCGATCGTGTGGAAGGCAGGCGAGACATCTTTGGTTGAACGCGGGCAAGCTTTTGCCACCCGGAACAAAGTGTACCTGCTCATGACGGCCTGCGTGGTGCATCCGGGGAAAATGCGGCCCGGCGATAAGTTCCTGGAAAATGAGGCTGTCCTGATCGGGCCCGACGGCGCCGTTGAAGCCCGGTTTCACAAGAACCACCCGGTTCCCATGGTGGAAGCAAGCCGACCCGGCGACGGGGTCGTACCGGTCCTGCCTACGCCATTGGGGAGACTCGGCGTATCGATCTGTTATGACGCCGACCATCCGGTGCAAATGCGGCAATTGGGCGAAAAGCATGCCGGCTTGCTGCTGTTACCGTCGGGCGATTGGTTCGCCATTTCCCAAATTCACAGCCATATGGCGGTATACCGGGCGGTCGAAAACGGTTGCTCGATATTTCGGGAAGTAAGCGACGGCCTCTCGATCGCGGCCGACTACCGGGGAAGGCCCGCCGGAAGCCGGGACTTTTTCCATGGCGGGAGCAGGCTATGGATGGCGGACCTTCCCGTAGCGCATGTCAGCACCCTCTATGTTCGTCTTGGAGACTGGCTGCCCCGGTGCTGCCTGGTCATCGCGGCCGGCACTTTGGCGACGCTGCTCCTCAGGAGCCGGCGGAGGTCCGCTCTTTTGGCGACAAATCGAATGGTACCACAACTTTGAACGTAATGTTGCGGCCCATATTGAAGATCCCGGGCTGGATTCCCGGCGGAACGACGGGGTTGTCAAAGTATTTCAGCCGGCTCATGTTGGACTGGTAATCGGTATTGGCCAGGTTGGTGCCTTCCAGGTACAACTCCAGGACGTTCTTGCCTGCGCCGTTGACCAGCTTCACACCGATGCCCGCGCTCAGCAGATCGTAACCTGCGGTGTAGGTCTCCGTGCCGTACGCGGAAAGGAACCGGTTTTGCGGATTGTAGTGGTCGAAGCCAACGAACGCATATGCATTCCTGAAACGTCCAAAGCCTTTGGCATAAGTTGCGCGCAGCTCCGAATGCGAATGGGGCGGTGGCATAAAGGGCAGGTATTTCAGGCTGTCCGGCGCGTGGCCGTTATCCATCAGGTTCTCGCCATAGGTAAGGGTGAGCGAGTTCTCAAAGTGCAGCCAGGAGACCGGATGGATGTCCAGGTAGAACTCCGCGCCATCGATGCGCGCCCTGCTTTGGACATAGGTGAATTTGCCGTACTGGCCGTTTGGGTTGGTAGACCCGTCGGGATTGACGCGCTCCGGGTTACCGTTGGCGTCCAGGATCTGCTGCTGGAATATATAGTTTTCGAGGTGGTTGTCGAAAAAACCGACGCTGGCGGTCAGGTGGGTGAGTGTAAGTGCGGCGCCGAAATCTTCCTGGACGCTAAATTCCGGATGGAAATCGCGATTCCCCACATGGAAGATCCGGGAGCCGGGATCGGGACCGTTCGCCGACAATTCCGCGATGCTGGGTGCCCTGAATCCCCGCGCGATATTTGCTTTCAGCAGGAAGTGATCGGAGAAATTATAAGTTGCTCCCAGGCTTCCCGAAAAGCCGGAAAAGGTCTTGCTCAATGCGTTGAATTGCTGTGTTACGCCCGGGGTATTGTCAGGATCCGGCCCCGTGTAAACCGTCGGAAAGTACAGGTTCGCCGTGTCGATGTATTCGGCCTGCCCGGAAAAGCTTCGGGTATCGATCCTGGCTCCGCCGGAAAGATCAAGCTTTCCAAAGCTCTTTTTCTCTACAAAGAACGGACCGATATCGAACTGATGATAGGCAGGTATCGGGAAGTCCGTACTGAACCCAAGCCGGTTGTCCTGGTACATGCCATTGACGCCGAACGTGGTTTCATAACCATGACCGATCGTGAAATTGTATTTGATATCGTAGGTATACGTGTGGAGTTCCAGGTTCAGGCCCGGCGCCGTAGGATTTTGCGGGTGAGTGAATTCTCTGCGGTGGCTGTATTGATAACCGAAGTTGATCAGCAGATTTCCGTTCCCTAATGCGATGCTGCTAACATCGTAAATGCGGTAGAGCTGAACATGCTGATGCAGCGCAGGAAGCGACCAGCTGTTCAGCATCGATGCCGGAACGATCGGCCTGAAGGTATCCGAATCCGTAACCTGGTAAGTAAATTTCCGGGTGAGAGAATCGCGGCTTCCGTCCGGGATCGCCTGTTGGTCGTCGAAAAGTGAAGCGTTCAGGTAGGAATAGCCCCAGGATTTGTTGAGACCGATCATTGCCCGGGCATCCTTTTCATTGAAATTCGTCGCATAAACCCGGCCATCATGTTGATCCCGGTAGTCTTTGGCGAGCTTTTGCGAGAGTTGGGTCCCCCAGACCAGGCCATTATGGCTGCCCTGAAGGCGGACCGTCCCGTTGATCAGGTTATTGTTCGTGCCATATATGCCGCTTGCATACCCGAGTATCCTGCCATCGGGCGCAGGCGGCGGGGTGATCAGGTTGACGACCCCACCGATGGCATCAGAGCCGTAACTGAGGCTTGCCGGCCCTTTGATAATCTCGATCCTGTCGATGGCATTCTGGTCAACTTCGATGCCGTGCTCATCTCCCCATTGTTGTCCTTCCTGCCGGATCCCGTCCACCGCAGTAACGACGCGGTTATACCCCAGACCATGAATAAAGGGTTTGGAGATATTCGGGCCGGTGGTTACCGCGCTGACACCAGGCAGGTTCGCAACCTCATCGATGACGTTGCCCGCTGCGGAGTGCTGATCCATGTAACTCTTGCTGACGGCCACGATCGGGATCGGCGCCCGCTTCATTTCTGTCGCCTTGCTGACGCCGGTAACGACGACCTCGCCGGCCTCGATGGTGGAAAGGGAAAGCTGGACGTCCAACTGATTGGTTTTGGAAAAGTCCACCGTCTGATTATAAGTCGTGTAACCCACATAGCTGAATTCGACCAGGTGTGTTCCCCGGGAGGTGACGGTAATCGAATATTTGCCGTCAACGCCGGTGACCGTTCCCGTCTTGAGGTCCGGGATTGAAATGGTGGCGCCGACGATCGGTTTGCCGTCGGTTTTATCGGTGACCATTCCGCTGAGGGTCCCGGCATCTTCGGCCGGTCCAGCCAGGCTTACCGGGCCTTGCCAGGGGTTCGCGATGACCGAACGATAACCGAGAATACAAATGAATAAAAGGAAGATTGAATGTCGCTTCCGGTTCATAATCCGTTTTTTGATAAGGCGGCCAAACAGTTGTCTCTGGGAGGTCTTAGGAGAGCAGGTCAGCGGAAGCGGCTTCTGGCGGTCCTTTAAGCGAATAGTAGATCTTATCCGCGCTCAGAAATGGCGCTTGGGACGGGACAGCCAGCGTGGCGTATATGCGAACGGGAGAAGGGACCGTAAACAGGGGACAGCCGAGCAACGGCATCATGGCATCGTCGAAACAATCACATTTGAGCAGGATATGACTGGCATGGGGGACCGACTCGGTTTGCGCGGTCCTGCTTTCATGAAACCAGTCATGCATCCACAACCGGAGTCCGGCCTTTTGCGTAAAGACGAGTAAAAGTAAGGCCGCTACAATCCTGGGATACTGCCTGAACATTGCGGGGCAAAGCTAGTTAATATGCAACATTATTTCAAAATCACGAGTATCCCGTTACCGGCCATCAAAACCGAACCCTTGATCCGGCGTGGATTGCAGGGGATTAAGGGGATGTTAATTTGCGGGCCGGAACGAGGCCGAGGTCAAAAAATAGTAACTTCAGGCTTTGGATCATTCGTTAAAATTTTTTTATATGAAGAATTGCCTCTCGGGCCTACTCCTATTATTTTCCGTATGCGCGATGGCCCAGCCTACTGTGACGGATCAGTTCCATAAGATCGGAACAGTGCAGGAAGCACAGGCGTGGATAGCAGCGAACCCGCAGTATAAACCGGCAATCCTGCATCTTGTAGCGGGAAAGGATTCCTCCCTTATCGACAAGCGGTTACTGCGGCAAAACCAGGGAGACGTCTTCTCGGTCGGATATGTAACGTACAAAGTGCTGGAATCGAAGGAATCGGTAAAATACCGCGCGAGCTATATTTATCTCGACGGGTCGACCTTATCGCCCTCGGAAGTGGACAGCCTGCGGAAACTGATCGTGGATAAACTGAATGGCGGCGCCAATTGGGACCAACTGTCCGATCAGTACACCATGGATGGCAACACGACGCACGGGGACACGGGCTGGTTCTTCGGCGAACTGCAGATGCCAAAGGAATTCCAGGATGCTGTCAAGGCGCACAAAAAGGGCGACATATTTTTTGTGGACGTCTCGGATCGTAACTGGCACTATATCGTTAAGAAGACCTACGATGACGACGACCAAAAGGATGCGACGATCTTGCGGGCCAACGGGAGATAGTGGCTACGCTACAACAATCTGATCTTGATATTGCGCCATTCGCTCGAGCCGGGGTGTTGCTGCAAGGCGATTTGGCCCCTGGCCACTTTTGCAAAATCGGCGAATACCTTGTTCCGGAATTTGCTGGAAGCAACCATTCCTTTCCATGCTTCGCTGCCGATCTGGCCGTCGAAGGTCCTGACGCCGTTGAGCCAGAAGGTGAGGTGGCCGTGATCCTGGATCAGCCGCACCTGGTTCCATTCGCCGACGGGCCGCGGTTTGCTGACGGATGAATCACCCGCCATATCGTACAAACAACCCGCGAGGTGGTTCTGTTTCTTATTGTCATCGGCATCGATATTGTCCAGGACCTGCATTTCGGGGCCGGTGATATAAGTGGCCGGGTATTTCGGGTCTTCCTGGACATCGAATATGATCCCGCTGTTCCCGCCTTTCGAGATCTTCCATTGCAGTTCCAGTTCATAATTTTCATAAATACCATTGGTGACGATATCACCGCCGCCGCTTTCCGGTTTGGCCGGGTCGAAAATGAGTGCACCGTTTCGAACCTGCCATCTTGAACCGACGGTATCACGAAGGTACGTGTGCCAGCCGTTCGTCGTCTTTCCGTCGAACAGCAGTTTCCATCCCGCGGCTTTTTCTTTTTCAGTCAGGGTATTGGGCGTTTGCGCAAAAGCTGCGATAGCAAAAAGGAACAGCGTGGCGAGGACCGGCAGTTTTTTCATCGAGTGATATTTTAATGAGCCAATTTATGAAATATCGGGAATAAAACTTTTGCTAATCAAGCTAAAGGCCGGTAAATTCATGCATCCAAAGAAAAAAGCGTTATGCATATGCCTATTTTCCGTTCGCGCCGGCTCCGGCTGCTTCTTATTTTCCTATTGTCATATGGTATGGTATCGGCGACCGGCAGCCGCATTCATGTGATTCCGGAACCGGTGTCCGTCACCGATAAGCCGGGGAGTTTCACCCTGCGCGAGGGGTCTGCGGTGTCAATCGAGGGTGATTCGCTGAGCGGCGTCGGGGCCTGGTTGGTTGCGCAAGTGAGGGACCAGACGGGTATCAAGCTGCATGAAGAAAAGGGAAACAGGGGCGCGATCGTCATCGACGTCGATAAGAACAGAACCAACGGAAGGGAAGGTTATACCCTGTCGGTCAGCTCGTCCGGTATTCGCATCCATGCGGCTACGCCGGCGGGCGCTTTTTACGGGATGCAGACCTTTCTGCAACTGTTGCCGCCCGGTCGGGGCGATTTTATGGCCGTCCCCTGCGTGGATATCGTCGATTCGCCACGGTTCGCGTGGCGGGGGCTGATGCTGGATGTAAGCAGGCACTTCTTTACCAAACAGGAAGTGAAGAAGTATATCGATGAAATGGTGCGTTACAAGTACAATACCCTTCACCTGCATCTCAGCGACGACCAGGGATGGAGGATCGAGATCAAAAGCCTTCCGGAACTGACGAAACATGGCGCATGGCGCGTTAAGCGGACAGGCGCGTGGGGAGAATACCTGCCGCCGCTTGCGGACGAACAGGCTACTGATGGCGGCTTCTATACCCAGGACGACATGCGGGAAATCATCCGGTATGCACAGGAGCGATTTGTTACGATCCTTCCCGAGATCGATGTGCCGGCGCATAGCCTGGCACTGATCTCCTCTTATCCCAATCTTTCGTGTACGCAGCTGCAGTACCCGGTGAATCCTGGCGCCAGGCCGCCTGTGCGGGAGGACAATGCCCTGTGCATCGGCAATGACTCCGTGTTCCTCGTGCTGGACAAAATATTTACGGAGTTGGCGGCGCTTTTTCCCTGCCCTTATATTCACATAGGCGGCGATGAGGCGTACAAGGGTTTCTGGGCGGAATGTCCCAAATGTCAGAAGCGAATGGCCGACGAGCACCTTAAGGATGTGGACGAGCTCCAAAGCTATTTTGTCAAACGGATGGAAAAGATGCTGACGGCGAAAGGCAAGAAGCTGATCGGGTGGGACGAGATCCTTGAAGGAGGGTTAGCCCCCAGCGCGACGGTGATGAGCTGGAGAGGGATGGCCGGCGGGATCGCGGCCGCGAAAATGGGGCATGAGGTCGTGATGACCCCCTGGGACTATTGTTATCTTGACCTGTACCAGGGGGAGCCGACCGCGGAGCCGCCGACTTACGGGTTATGCCGGTTAAAGGATTCGTATACCTACGACCCGGTGCCTGACAGCGTCGACGAACGGCTTATCCTGGGCGGCCAGGGCAATCTTTGGTCAGAGCGGGTGCCTAATTTCCGGCAGGTCGAGTATATGACCTGGCCAAGGGGGCTGGCGCTCTCGGAAGTCTATTGGAGCCCAAAGGCCAAACGCAACTGGGACGATTTTATCGGCAGAATGGAAGCAGAGTTCCAGCGGATGGATGCAGCGAACATCAAATACGCCCGCAGCGCATACAATGTCATATTGACGCCGAAGCGGGCCGCGGATCGGACAATGGTGGTCGGGATGTCCACGGAGATCAACGGCCTGGATATCTATTATACCTTCGACGATACGAATCCCGACAAGTTCTATCCGAAATATGACGGCACGCCGGTCAGATTCCCCATTGGCGCGACACAACTGAACGTGATCACGTACCGAAACGGGCATCCGATCGGCCAGCAGGTGAATATCAAAAAAGACGAACTCATGAAGCGCCTGGATCAGGGGCGGCATGTATATTAACGTAATACCGATATGCGAAAATCCTATATTACCCTTCTTTTGCTGCTCTCCGCAGGCCTGCTGCGGGGCGTGACGGCGCAAGACCTCGACAGTATCATGCCCGTACGGGGATTCTGTATCGGCGCCCCGCGTCCACAGGGAGTGGATTCCTTTGTCCGGTTCATACACGACGAGCTGGCGCCACGGAAGGTGAATACGCTGATCCTTCGGATCGATTACCATTACCAATTCCGTTCCCATCCGGAACTGACGGATTCGTTCGCGCTGTCGAACGCTGACGTCAAACGGATCGTACGCGCTTGTGCCGAGGCACATATCCGGATCATTCCTGAAATGGATATGCTTGGGCACCAGGGGTGGGAGGAACATCCGGGAAAATTGCTGCAAGTATATCCGCAATTCGACGAAACGCCCTGGGTGAAGAATCCGGCGCACTATGTCTGGCCGAATGCCGACAATTTGTATTGCCGCAGCTATTGCCCATTGTATCCGGGTATTCACGACGTGTTGTTCCCGGTCATTGACGAGCTTTGCGACGCCTTCGGGAGTACGGCTTTCCATGCCGGGATGGATGAGGTGTTTTACCTCGGGGAAAGCAGGTGCCCGCGTTGCGGCGGTCGGGATCCGGCGGAATTGTTCGCCGGTGAAGTGCGTGCGATCCATGACCACCTTGCGGAAAAAGGGCGGGAGTTATGGATCTGGGGAGACCGGCTGATAGATGGGAAGACGACCGGGATAGGGATGTGGGAAGCAAGCTATAACAATACTTTTCGCGCGGTGGACATGATCCCGAAGGATGTCGTCATCTGTGACTGGCATTATGAGCGCGCCGACCAAACCGCCGTCTATTTCGCGATGAAGGGTCTCCGGGTCGTCACCTGTCCCTGGCGGGCTTCCGGGCCGGCGGTGGAACAAGTCGATGATATGGTACATTTCCGCAAGGTATCCACCGCGGAAATGAAACCAAGGTTCCTTGGCATCGTGGAGACGACCTGGACTTCGACGGAATCGTTCCTGGAAGGGTGGTATGGGAAGGCGCCGCGCCGGCAAGAACAGGAAGGTACGGACTGGCAATGCCTCAGGGATGTCTTCGACCGGATCGACGCGTTGGGAAAGTGAGTTCGACGCAGGTGATGCTGAAGCAGATCAGACCCGTCTTAGTTTATAGGGGTATACCTTGCCTGAGGCCCATTGCGCGACATACAGATTATCGTCCCGGTCCACGCAGACGTCGTGCGGGTGAATGAAGATCTTGTCGGTTTGGCTCATGGCCTGTAACTTTCCGTCGATATATTTTGGCTCACTGCCCCCTATATTGCTGACCACTTTGTTGCCTTTGTCGATGATCGTCACGAATCCTGTGCCCACCGCGTTGAGGTCGGGGGACCGAAGAACGGCTGCGTACAAGTGATCGCCATGGATCACGGGCCGGCAGACGCAGGCGCCCGGGAGGGAGAGGACTTCGAGGAGGGCGCCGTCCTTTGTGAATCGTTTGAAACAATTTCGGCTGCGGTCCGTGATGAGCAAGGTCTGGTCCGGGCGTCTCGTGTCCCAGCAAATCCCATGGGCATTGTCGAAATGAGCATCGCCATCGCCCCGGCCTCCAAAATAATGGAGGAGCTTCCCAGCTTTGTCATAGTGGAGGATATACTGGGCTCCGTACCCATCTGCAATGAAAATATCTCCGTTCGCATCGATCGCGGTTTCAGTCGGAATGAATTCTTTTGACTCCTTATAAATACCTGCGTCAAGGGGGACGTCGATAGTGAGAAGGATCTTGCCGTCAAGCGTGGTCTTAAAGACCTGGTGACGCACAATATCTGTTATATACAGGAATTCGGTGCCGTTCTCGTCGTGGAGGGTGAGACCGTGGCCTCCTGGGAATTCATGGCCCCAACTGTCGATCAGCCGGCCGTCGGTATCATAAATAAGGATATTGTTATGCGTTTCATTCGTGAGCAGGAGTATCCTTCCATTTTTGTCCTGGACCATTTCGTGGCAGTCGTTGACGGGATAGCGCCGGACGTCAGCCTTGCTCCATGCGGTGTCAAGCGTATAGCGCATGCCGTTGTAACCATACGCCTTTTGGGGAGGCTTTCCCAGCATGTCCCGGGTAAGGGTGACGGACGAAACGGCAAGAAATGAATTGCGGATAAATTTTCTTCGTTGCATAAGTCAGATTTTCTTTTGCCGGGCCCGTCGCAGACGGCATGGCTTCCATTTAAAGGTAGGGCAAACCGCCCGAATTGCAAGCGGCAGGGGTTGGTCAAAATGATTGCGGCTGAGGTGAACCTTCGGCATCGACGGTTGTATTGCCGGAGAAAAACATTTGAAGATGAAATACAGACTATTGGGAAATACGGGGCTGCGGGTTTCGGAACTGTGTTTGGGGACGATGACCTTTGGCGGGAAGGGTTGGGCGCAAATGATCGGCAAGCTCGACCAGCAGGCGGTCGATGCGATCGTCAAGCGGTCGGTGGATGCGGGTATCAATTTTATCGACACGGCCAATGTGTACTCCGAGGGTTGGTCGGAGGAGTTGACGGGTCAATCGATCAGGAACCTGGGGTTGAACCGGCACCAATTGGTCCTCGCGACCAAGGTGCGGGGCCAGATGGGGCAGGGACCGAACGACAGCGGGCTGACGCGGAAGCACATTCTTTGGCAGGTCGAAGAAAGTCTCCGGCGCCTGGGGACGGATTATATCGATCTGTACCAGATCCACAGTTTCGACCGGCTCACACCGTGGCAGGAAACGTTGTGGGCGCTGGATGACCTGGTCAAATCCGGTAAGGTCCGCTATATCGGCGCGAGCAATGTGTCGGCGTGGCAACTGATGAAGGCGCTGGATTTCTCCTATTATACACGCGTGGAGGCGTTTGCGAGCCTGCAGGCCTATTACACGATCGCTGGCCGCGACCTGGAACGGGAGATCGTTCCGCTGCTGAAGGACCAAAAGGTGGGCTTATTGGTCTGGAGCCCGTTGGCAGGCGGGTTGCTCAGCGGTAAATATAAACGGGACGGGCAGGGGGCCGAGGGAGCGAGGAGAAAGAATTTCGACTTCCCGCCGGTGGATAAAGAAAGGGCGTTCGACATTTTGGATGTCCTGAGGCCCATGGCGGACAAGAAAAAGCGATCCGTGGCGCAACTGGCGCTGGGCTGGTTGCTACACCAGCCGGCGGTCACATCGGTCATCATCGGCGCCAATAAGATGGAGCAGCTGGAGGATAACCTGAAGTCGGTAGAAGTGATATTCAGCGATGAGGAATTACGCAAATTGGATGAGGTGAGCAAACTGCCACCGGAATATCCCGGCTGGATGCTGGAATTCACCGGCTATGACCGGATGGAGCAGTGGCCGGCGGAAAGGAAGATGCCGGAAAATTCGTAATGGGCCCACCAGACGAAGGTGCAGGAATTGAAGGGCGAGTCATATAAGGAGGATCAAAAGGTTTCCCCAAGGTTCAGGTAAAGGCCGGAATAATACTTGCTGCGGCCAAAATCCAGGGCTATGTTCGTGCCCGATTTCTTATTGAATTTTACGCGGAGGCCAGCGCCGGCTGCCGGATGAATGTAAACGAAGTTGTCCGTATTCGGTTCCGTTACGGAATTAAGATTCGCAAAAACGACGAATCCGAGTAAGCCATTGGCGGTGAGGTCGCGGCGATATTCCGCTTCCGCGTATGCCAGGCTGTTCCCCCGATATCGATTTTGCGGAAACCCCCGGCCGCTTCGTTGCTGGTACGGGTCCCATCCGATACTCGGCAAGTCGAGGTACGGAGCATGGCTGTCAAACACGGTCCAGTAATATCCCCAAAGTGCAAGCATATTCTGGCCCCGGCGGCTAAAGGGAATGTATTTCCTCGTGTCCAGGTACAGGGAAGTCCAACTCGTGTTGCTTCCCGGGAGAAGGGGGTTTATGCGATAGGCAAGGTTGAAATAATAGCCGGGGAAAGGGTTTTGTGTATTCTTTCTCGTGTCATACAGGAGGTTGAGTGAGATTCCCCGTGAAAACGACGCTTCACTTGTCCCCGTGCCAAACGGATAATGGGTGAAGGTTCGCAGGCCGGTCGAATCACCCCGGGTATCCATATCGTAATAGTCATCGATCAGAATCCCCGCTCCGGCAAACAAGAAGGGTTCGATCTTCTTCAGGACGGTTTGGTAAAAGCGGACATATTTGTAATTGACGGACAGCCGGGGGCTGCTGCCTGGCCAACCTCCGAGGCCCCAGGTATCCTGGGGATAATACAACAGGCGGACGTCACCCAAAATATCCCAACTGTTATCCGCCAGCCAAAGATTGGAACGCAACGCGAATCCTATTCTGCCCTGAGTGGCGACATAGGGTGCAAAACTTACCGTCGAAAGGAAGTTGTCAGTCCGCCCGCCCAGATGGAATGCCGCAGTCGTGGCGGTAATGGAAAGACCCGACGGCCCTGCGGCGCCGGTCGCGGCAGGCAGAATGGAAAAGTAAATCCCCTTTCGGCTCGCGACTTTCGGGCGCGTCCGAAAGGGAAGGAGCGATCTGATGACGTCGGTCAGGTCTTTTTCGCCGCCGTTGTTGGGCGGACCTTCCTGCGACCGGGCGGTAAAAGGCAGGAGTATCAACAATAATATGAGTGAACGGCTATACAAGTCGGTCCGGTTAATGCGATGGACCTTGAAACTACGAAAATTTCACGGCACGGGGAAGGGGCCGGTATGTTAAAATATGCCTTCCGGGCGGTCCTTGAGCGAAGCTGCCTGATCGAGGGACATGCCGAAGTGATCGGCAACAAGCTGCGCGGAATTGGCTGTCAGCCAGTCGTTCAGGGAAAACTCCTCGTAGACGGGGCTATTGAACAGGACGATCAGCCTGAGCGTCTCCGTTCCCGTATTTTCGACATAGTGCCCGTACCCTTGTTTAATAAATGCGACCATCCCCTTGCTGACCGGCATGGTCCTGACCCGGCCATGCGATCCAAAAATAGAAACATTCCCGCTACCGCTCATGACGTACTGCCATTCGTCGGCGTTGGGATGCCAGTGGAGTTCGCGGAGGCAGCCGGGCTCGATATTCATCCGGACCGCGGTGAGGGATTTCTGGATCGGAAATTCCACCGACGAGACGATCTTATGGTATCCGCCTTTGAATTCCTGCATCGGCGCATCTTTTTCCATGCAGAACTTATGCGCGAAGGCGCTGGCCGGCTTTCCGGCCCGGATGTTCTCTGGGGGGGCATCGGTGGCCAGCTTGCCCACGCCGATATAGACTTCCTTTTTGGAGAGCTGCGCGAAGAATCCGGCAGGCAGGCCGGTATTTCGGGCCATGATCCCGGGTGAGGTATGGCTGACCCAGTCGGTGATGCTGAAAGTGCCGAATTCGGAGAAATGCCCGCTGTCAAACCCCAGCAGGAAATGGCATGGCTGCTCCCCCAGGCACTGGAGCATGTGCCCGTGACCCTTCGGGAAATACCAAATATCGCCGGTTTCAAAATCGTCGGTGGAGGTTGTGCCATCCGGCGTGATCACTGTCGTACGTACGCGGCCTTCCAGCACGTAGGCCCATTCGGCGGCGATGGAATGCCAGTGGAGCTCGCGGAATGCGCCGGGTTTCAGGCGCATGGAGACACCCGCGATGCTTTGGGAGACGGGGAATTCTTCTACAGTTGCTTCTTTGGCTGAGCCTCCCTCGCCAACCCAGCCTTTTGAGCCGTTCTCGATATCATATACGAAATCTTCGAGTTCGGCGACAGGGGCGGCGGCGTGCGGGGCGGCGGTCGTTTTTCCGGGAGTGAGGGCGCCAAGTGCGGAGCCGATCGCGGTCAGACCAAGGGTGGACAGGGACAGGAAATTGCGTCTGGAGGTTGGCATAGCAGTCGTTTTTTATCGTATAATTGGCGAGAGCGAAATCGATCAAATATAGGTAATCTACGCGTCTGATGAACGGGATTAAGATGATCGGCGACGGGCAAAATGGTACCGTCGACCTTCAGGCAGCTTTTGCCGCCCGGACGACGAGCCCGATATAGATCATAACGAACACCGACATGACAGAGGAGATCAAAAAGGCCGGCGCGGCGCCGTAGTTTGTCCAGATCCATCCGGTCACCGTGCTGGCAAGCAGCGTGCAGATGCTTTGGATGCCGGTGAAGGCGCCAATCGCGGTGGCGGTGTCCTTTCTGTCCGTTATGTTGCTGATCCAGGCTTTGCTAATACCCTCGGTGGCGGCGGCATAGATGCCGTACAGGAAGAACAGCCCGAGATACCAGGCGATGGTGCCCGTCATGGACATGCCGGCATAGGTCACCACGAACATGAGCAGGCCTGCGAGAAAAACCTTCTTCAGCCCGATGCGGTCGGCCAGGATGCCCAGGGGGAATGCGAACAGGGCATAGACGACGTTGTAGAAGATGTACACCCCGATCGTTGCGGTGTCGCCATGGCCCGCCTGTTTGATCCTTAACAGCAGGAAGACGTCGGAACTGTTAACCAGGGTGAATAGCCATAGGCCGATGACGAGTTTCCGGTACCGGGCGGGGCTTTTCGGCAAATAGTGCAGGAAGGAGAAGATGCCGGTCTTCCCACGGGGCGGTCTGTCGAGGGTTGCGCGCTTCCTTTCCTTCAGGACGAAAGTAAAGAGGACAGCGAGCAAGCCAGGTACGAAGGCAATAAAGAACAGCCACCGGTAGCGATGGGGATAGCGGTTTAACCAGAGCAAGGCGAGGGCCGGGCCGATCACGGCGCCAAGCGTGTCCATGCCCCGGTGGAAACCGAATACCCTGCCCTTTGTTTCCCGCGTCGCTTCGTCCGACAGCATGGCGTCCCTCGCACCTGTACGAATGCCCTTCCCCAGGCGATCCATGGTTCGCGCCATGAAGATCCAGAGGGGATAAATGAAAACGGCCATCAGGGGCTTGGACATGGCGCTTAGCGCATATCCCAAACGCACAAATGGTGAACGCCTTCCCACCTGGTCCGATAGTTTGCCGAAATAACCTTTGCTCAGACCGGCCGTTGCTTCCGCCAGCCCTTCCAGGATCCCGATCAACAAAGCCGAGAAGCCGATGCTGCGCAGATAGATCGGCATGACGGGGTACAGCATTTCGCTGGCCACATCTGTAAACAGACTAACCGCGGAGAGTATCCATATGGTGCGCGTGAGATAGCTCATCGACCAAATGTAACGCTATTAGCGGAAGGGGCCGCTGCTTACCTCAGCTTGTGCCGGAGCATTTGCCACGAGCCGCCGTTGTAGGCTTCGATACCGGCGGACGAGAGCATGCTTTTGGCGGTGCCGCTGCGCATGCCGCTCGCACAGCAGGCGATGATGGGTTTGTTCTCTCTTTTCAGCTCCCCGGTACGCTGCGCCAACTGGTCTAACGGAATGTGCATCGCGCCCTCGATGTGTCCGCTTCGGAATTCCGGCAGTGTCCGGACGTCGAGAATGATTGCGCCTTGCTGATAAATCGCTTTGAGGTCTTCGGAACGTCCGAAGAGCCGACTGATGAGGGTTGACATAGCTTTTGTAAATGTTGCGGCAAAGTTATTCCACGAGTGTGACCGGACCTGTGACATAAGTCACAGGTCCGCCGAAATTTCTCCCACAGATTGTAATTTTGCACAAATAGTCGCCATGGTAAACGAACAGCGCATCCGCGAGGAATTTCCCTCATTTGAGCAGGGGTTGGTCGCCGAGATGGCGGCAAAGGCCGATATCCGCCATTTCCGGGAGGGGGAGTCCCTGGTAAAGACGGGTCAGCATTTCCGGTCTACGCTGCTGGTCCTTCAGGGGCTGGTAAAGATTTACAGGGAGGATGAAGAAGGAAACGAGTTTTTTATGTATTACCTGCAGCCAGGACAGGCATGCGCGTTATCAATGATCGCCGCTTCCCGCCGGGAAGCGAGCCAGATCAAGGCCCGCGCGATGGCCGAAACGGAGGCCCTGTCGATCCCGTTGGAATCGATGGACCGATGGGGAATGGAGTTCAAAACCTGGTATCATTTTGTGTTGGACAGCTACCGGGCGCGATTCGACGAATTGTTGTCCACGATCGACCATATTGCATTCCGGAATATGGACGAGCGCCTGCTCTTCTACCTGCGCAAGCAGGTGGACACCTTAAAGTCCAGCCGGTTAACCATTTCCGCCACGGAAATTGCATCCGACCTCAACTCGTCGCGGGAAGTAATTTCGCGGTTGTTGAAAAAGCTGGCGGACCGGGGAGACATCCGGATGGACCGGAATGTAATCGGGATCGTTCGGCTCGATACCAATGGGCAGCCGGGTCCCGGCCGCCTTTAGGCCTTCCGGCTAGTTCGCAGATGGTTCCACGATCCGGGTTTGATTGCAGAAAACGGTCTTTCCGTTGTATGTTACCGTCCAGGTGACGGGCATGATCTTCTTGAGCATATCGCTGACGCCGCAATATTTCTCCTGGGAAAGCGTCACGGCCTGCAAGGCGGCGTCCTGATTCTCGGGAGGCCCCTCGAATATATAGTCGAGGTGGATAGCGACGTACTGCATCGGGTGGCTGCCGGACAGCTCGCCGCGGGTAGTGATTTCGAAGTTCCTGACTTCTTTGTGGCTTTTTCTGAGGATGGAAACCACATCCATACCGGTACAACCGGAAAGCGCCGTCAGGACGAGCGGCTTGGGAATGGGGCCGTTGTCTTCCCCGCCAACTTTTTCGGGGCCGTCCATGACGATCGTGTGCCCGTTAACAAGGGCGTTGAATTGCATTTTACCCATCCACTGGGATGAAATTTCGTGGCGCATAGAATCGATGTTTTGTTATGTAAAGTTCCGATGCAATTCTTGGAAAATGTGTGACAATTGTCACGTTCAAGACGGCTTTTGGATATGGTTTCTTCCCGGGTTCAGGGTTTGGCGGGCGTGCCGGCCCTTTTCAGCGCCCGGCGGAATTGCGCAAATGTCACCGTAAGGCTGATCATAAAGGGAATAGTCCCGGACAGCACCAATATAAGGTCGGCAAGTTCTTCTGACCGGAGATCCGATTCGTACAATAGACCTCCGAGATAGAGCATGGGGCACAGGAACCAGCTTAAAAAGCTTCGAAGACGATTTCCGCCGATGTCCGGTCGCTTATTCGTTAGGATCGGCAGGCACAGGCAGGCCATAATAGCGCAATGGATGATGAGGATCAACAATTCCAACGGCTCGAATGCATCGGCCGTGAGCCATTCGCTCTTGTACGTATATTGCTCGTAGACCGAGTGCGCGATAAACGCACACAGCAGGATGAGCATCGGGATGAGGAGGGTCCGTTTGTAGTAGCGGGTTAGCGACACCGGTATAGGTTTGGGTGCAAGATACGCCCGGTATGGTTTTTTAACACCCATTTTCCGCCGGCGGTCGTTTTTGCCCGCAAGTTTGGTGCAAAGCATTGATTAGCCTTCGAATAGATTGGGGGCGGAGCTTTGAATCACCCGGTGACATCGATCGGACGGGGAATTACCTACCCAACATGAATAAAAAAGCAAGGTATGAACGTAAAAAAAGCGCTCTTCCTGTATGGCCTCTTTCCCGCGGCATTCTTATTTTTTGGTCAAGTCGCGCATGGCCAGACCGACTCTTCGGAAAGGCCCAGACGATATCATGTCAACTATGTTACCGGCAGCGTTATCATCGGCGTCGGCCTGGGTACGGATGCCTTTGCCATTAGCAGGATCAAGGATAAGCCAGACTTGTCCGACGCTGAACTACAGGCCCTCAACCCCGGATCGGTCAATTCCTTTGACAGGTGGGCGTTGCACCAGGACCCAAGCAATTATCTCCATTACAGTAAGCTTTCAGACATTCTCGAGCCGCCCCTTTTTATCCTTTTGCCTGCTATGCTTGGCCTGGATAAAAAGATCCCCAAAAAGGAATGGCTGGACATCCTGTTCATGTATATCGAGGGGCACACGATCACCTTTACCTTTTACAATTATAGTTGGCTCGGGCCTACGGCTCACGACCGTTTCCGGCCGCTAACCTATTATACCCAGCTTCCCCTCTCCGCCAGGAAGAACGGGGGAAATCGCAACTCCTTCTACAGCGGTCATACCGCATCCGTGGCGTTCACTTCCTTTTTTGTTGCCAAAGTATTTTGTGATTATCACCCGGATTTGGGATTTGGCAAATATCTCGTGTATACGGCCGCACTGATCCCGCCGGGCGTAATGGGCTATTTCCGCGTGAGGTCCCTGGCCCATTTTCCCTCCGACGCTCTCGTTGGGCTTGGCCTGGGCGCGATGGTCGGGATAGTCGTACCTGCCATACATAAGACAAAGTACAAGGGCGTTGCCCTCAATTTGTTCTCCACGCCTGCGGCTACGGGTTTAGACCTGTGTTGGACGATACCGGATCATGGGTTATGATGCTTCCAAGAGAATCCGCTTGGTCGGACGTTTCGGTCTAAATAAATTTGGTATCCAGTTGACTTGCTCCTATATTTGCAACCGAACAGTTGCATTATTCTACATTTCATCTCAATAACCAGCTGCTACATGAAAAAATTGATCCTCGCCGGGTTCGTTCTGTTCTTTGGATTGCCATGCATCTCCCAGACCTCTTTTTTTCCCGGTGTGCAAAAATTTATCGATTATGACACTGCCGTCATCACCTTTATTCACTGCAAGCTCGCTGATGTTAAACACCTGAGCGTCCTGGAGGATCAGACGGTGATCGTCCGCAATGGTCGGATTGCCGCCGTCGGAGACAGCAAAGAACTTTCCGCTCCTGCCGGAAGCACGGTCATAGATCTGACGGGAAAATCCCTGCTGCCCGGATTTGTCCTCCTGCACGAGCACATGTACTACGCCGCCTATCCGCCCGACTTCAGCTATCTTAATGTCAGGCAATTGCCGATCACATTCCCTAAATTATACCTGGCCTGCGGCGCAACGACCGTTCGCACGGCCGGAAGCGTCGAGCCCTATTCCGACCTCAACCTCAAGCGCGACATCGACCAAGGCAGGATACTCGGGCCTGCGATGGACGTAACGGCGCCGTACCTGGAAGGGAAAGGCACCTTCTTCCCCCAAATGCACGAATTGAGCGGGCCCGCGGAAGCAAAAGCTTTTGTGGACTTCTGGGCCAGCCAGGGCTGCACGTCGTTCAAGGCTTACAATTACCTGGACAAGGCGACGCTCAAGGCCGCCATAGACGAAGCCCATGCCAAAGGGTTGAAAGTGACGGGTCATTTATGTTCCATCACCTATCGCGAGGCGGCCGATATGGGTATCGACCAACTGGAGCATGGGTTTTCCGTGTCAACGGACTTTGTACCCGGTAAAAAGGAGAATGCCTGTCCGCTCGGCGCGGCGCCCATCGCGTCAGCGGATTCGCCAAAAGTGAAAGCGCTGATCCGCTACCTGGTCGCGAAAAAAGTCATCGTGACGTCCACCCTCGCCGTGCTTTTCAATATGACCACCCTGGATACGACGATCCGCCCCGAAGTGCTCGAGGCGATGTCGCCCGACACGCGCGGCATGTTCCTCAACGTATACAACAAGATGCGCACCGGCGGGGGCAATCATGCGATGCTGGAGGAAATGAAGATGGAAAAGATGTTTTCGGATGCCGGCGGTCTGTTGACCGTAGGCACCGATCCCACTGGTAACGGCGCGACGCTGGCGGGATATGGCTCACAACAATCGATCGAATTGCTGACGCAGGCAGGATTCAGCCCGATCGAAGCCATACGCATCGCGACATACAATGGGGCGAGGGCATTGGGGCTGGAGGACAAGATCGGCTCCATCGACGTCGGAAAGACGGCCGACCTGGTGGTCGTTGACGGTGATATCTCTCAAAGTATTCAGAATATCAGAAAGGTCGAGTGGGTTTTCAGGCACGGGGTCGGGTTCAATTCGAAAAGGATCTTTGAATCGGTAAAAGGGGAGGTGGGTAAGTACTGATGGCCGGTATGTGGAAGGATCGTTGCCGATGGGATAGCCATACCGATCCAAGAATTTTTCACGTGAGAACGGTTATGGCGGCGGCGATTGCCGAGATACCGATAAGGGTCATCGCCGTTGTCCAGAAGGAATTTGTCCGCAAGCTCCCGGGCAACAGGTCGCTGGCGCCTATAAAGAGAAAGAACCCCGTAAACAGCGAAAGCATTAAGGCAAAAACTTCCCGGGGAATATTAAAAAAATAGGTAGATATCACCCCCATGACGGGAGCAAATGAATCTATCAATAGCCACTTAACTCCTTTGGCGGCAGTGCCGCCATTTTTTAATACGACACCCACGGTATTCAACCCGTCTGCAAGACAGTGTGCGATCACAGCCAGTGCCACAAATAAGCCAGTGGACCTGGAGACCTGGAAACCCACGCCAATGGCTACACCGTCAAAGAAGCTATGAACAGACAAACTACCGGCGGCCACATTCCACCTACCTTCCCTTCGGATACGCCGGGCGTGAAAATGGAGCGAGGCGAGCCTGTCGAGGATTAAGTAGATAACAAAACCGAGCGCGATGATGCCGATCAGGAATCGTTCGCTATAAAGACCCTTTCCCAGCGACAGGGATTCCGGCAAGAGATCGAAGAAGCAGACGCCAAGGACCGCACCGGCGCTGAAGCCCAAGATTAAATGCAGCTTGTCCTTAAAGCAAAGTGCCAGCATACCACCCGCCAGCGTGGAAATAAAGGTCAAACCTGTGAGCAAAATAACCATATCGCTGAAAAGCTATCATTTGAACCGTCACCAATCGGTGACCGGCGTCACCGAAGCTATTGTCTTTTATCAGGCGGACGGGCCAACGTCGGATCGTGGTGACGACAGTCAGCACTTATCCCGTTGCAGATCATCTTTCGGCTATCGGGGACACGCTACCTTCGTTGAGGATTTTCAAAGGATATTGGATTGTAAAACGAGGCCGGATTTTTATCCAAGCCTCTTTTTTTTGGATAATTACCCGCCGCAGGTATGTGCAACTGCGGACTTAAAGAGGCGTAGCCCCTTTGACGATGTGTCGTAGCTTCGTTTTAACATTATCCGGAGTAGATCGGTCAAGCAGGAAGATAGAGATAGCTGTTTAAAAGACAGTAAGATAGACGCTGCTAGAATAGTGGTTTTAAAAGACCGTGACACTATCAACGTCGAATAGAAGGCAGGCTCTCGAGCCTGCCCTTTTTTGTGATGCGAATTTTTCCTGGCGAGAGAATTCCCGGCTGTCCAAGGTGGAGAGTCATCCTGCTGAATGGCGCCATTTTCATTTTTCGCTTGCATATGCGGGTTGAGTGTTTGAATAGTATTTACGACGGAGCCAAAAGGCGACATTGACCAGGGCGATGAGGGCGGGGACCTCGACGAGGGGGCCGATGACGCCGGCGAATGCCTGGCCGCTATTGATACCAAAGACACCAATGGCGACGGCAATGGCCAGCTCGAAGTTGTTGCCAGCGGCGGTGAAGGATAGCGCGGCGTTTTGTGAGTAGTCTGCGCCCAGGGATTTGGCGAATAGGAAGGTGATCAGGAACATCAATGCGAAATAGACCACCAGGGGAAGGGCGATGCGCAGTACGTCCAGCGGAAGGGCAACGATCAATTTGCCCTTTAGACTGAACATGACGACGATAGTAAACAGCAGGGCTATTAGGGTGATGGGACTGATCGTCGGCACGAAGCTGCTTTCATACCAGGTTTTGCCTTTGGCGGCGATCAGGGTATAGCGGCTGATCAGGCCGGCAGCAAAGGGGATGCCGAGATAGATGGCTACGCTTCGGGCGATCTGGCCGACACTTATGTGTATCGAGAGGCTTTTGAGACCGAAAAAGGGGGGCAATACAGTTATAAAGAGCCAGGCGAAAAGGCTATAAAAAAGGACTTGAAAGATGCTGTTGAGAGCGACCAGTCCGGCGGCATATTCCCGGTTGCCTTCGGCAAGCTCGTTCCACACGATGACCATGGCGATGCAACGGGCGATGCCGATCATGATCAGGCCAACCATATACCCCGGTTTGTCACGAAGGAACACGATAGCGAGGATGAACATAAGGATAGGGCCTATGATCCAGTTCATCACCAGGGACAAGGTAAGTATCCTGGTATTTTTGAAGACTTTGCCGAGCTGTTCGTATTTGACTTTTGCCAGGGGCGGATACATCATCAGGATGAGACCGATGGCAATAGGTACGTTGGTGGTGCCGGACTGGAAGGAATTGGCGAATGTCGAGGTACCCGGCAGGAAGTAGCCCAGGGCGACGCCCAGGGTCATGGCGCCGAAGATCCAGCCCGTGAGGTATCGGTCCAGGAACGAGAGGTGTTTGCGTTCTGTGGGAATGCAGTTATTAGCGCTCATGGCAGGTATTGAGTATGGGGAGGCGTAAGGTCACGCCTCCCTGATATAGTTATTGGCAGCAGTCGGGACCGCAGCAGGTCTTTGCTTCTTTGGGCTTTTCGGCATAGACGGTGACGCTGCAGATGCCAGTGCCGGAAGTCTTGAATTCGGCGATCTCGCCTGGGGAGAGATATTGTCCGAGTATATCGTCAGGGACGATGATCGGCTTTTCTTTCTGCAGGGTGATTGCCTTAAAGCCGGTGGCGTCGATAAGGCCGAGGTACTCGTCCTTCTGGATAGCGCCGGAGACGCATCCCGCGTACATTTCGGCGGCTGCGCGGATCTTGGCGGGCAGTTCGCCTACCAGGACTATATCGGATATGCTGAAATGTCCGCCGGGCTTCAGGG
>DATNBP010000191.1:0-11517 GCA_035572015.1 Puia sp.
AGGCCCCAGCCGCGGATCCCTCTCCGCCCGCTCCATAAAATCCGTTATCTCGCGCACTGCTTTCATATCACCCCTTCTCGTTTCCATCCATTAACTCGATCGTCCGAAATATCTGCATCACCACACCCGGCACTATTGCGTTGCCGGCACCACGAAGGGATTTATAGCGCCAGGTAGAAAAGGCAATGCCGTCCAGTCGCCCGGAAATCCCATCATCTCGAGCACAAAATGGGGACTCAGTTGGAAATCCGCTCCAGTCCGGCGCTGCAATTCCTCGTGAAGGTTCACCCCCCTGGAATGTTCCTGCCGTTTCAAAAAGGCCTCTGAACGTTTCCGAAAACCGCCCCTCCCATCGGCCGCCGTCGGCGTCGGCAGGAAACCTGCTTCCAAACAGTGCGTCAATGTCATGCTGCCCCACCAACCCTTTTTCATTCCTTCGATAGCCGTTTTCCGTAACTGTTTGATGTCCTCCGCATCCATCGCCACCGGCGTAGGCAACAATCCAAACCCTGTCCCGCCGGTGCGGCGCGCCAATACCCGCAGCCGGCAGAATATACGACCAGACCTCGTACCCTGCAGTTTCCAGGTCAGCCTGCACCTGCTCGAAGACCATTCCCCGCCGCCAATTAAGCAGACCGAGAACGTTTTCGCCAACCACCCAACGCGGTCGAACCTCGTTAATGACTCGACACATCTCCGGCCACAGGTAGCGATCATCCGCCGTTCCTTTCCGTTTCCCGGCAACGCTAAACGGCTGGCACGGGAATCCTCCGGAAAGCACGTCAATAGCTCCCCGAAAAACAGTTGCATCGAACTCCCTGACGTTCCCATACAATCTCGCATTAGGCCAATAAAAGCGAAGCACCCGTTGACAAAACTCCTCCTTCTCGCACTGAAACACATTTTCCCACCCCATCCAGGTCGCCGCCAGATCGAAGCCGCCGATACCGCTGAACAGACTTCCGTGTCTCACCGCATTACCCGTTCGTTCTACGACTCGCACCCTATCTTACTTCTCCACCCTTTTGGCGCCGGCACTTCCAGCAGCCCGGTGATCCCCATCGGAATGTTAGTCAGCCGTTCACTTACGTAAATATTCTTCAATTTTATTTCCATGACTTCCCTCTTGTGCCCTTACATTCCATAGAATAAACCCAACGCCTCCCGAATTCGCCGTTCCGCAGTCCGTGCATAATCAGCAACCCGCTCAAAGGCGTAAAAATTCAATCCCAACTGTCTGGCCGCAACACACGTCGTCCCGCTGCCAGCAAACGGCTCCAAAACAACACGCCCCGCCTCCAAAGGACAGATCAGCCTGATCAAGTAATGCATTAATCTCAGCGGCTTTACTGTCGGATGCCTATTGCCCTCTCCCCGTTCCGACTCGTCCGCTTTTGCGACGTAGAAAAATCTCGAGGCCCCGCCCACGTCGCCGTACCCGGTGACCTCCTGTCCCGGAGCATATCGCCCATACACGTTATTTGCCGCCCGCCGAATACCCGACGGCCTTCCGCTAACGAGCAAACCGCTTTGGGCATCCAATTCACCTGCCATAAACTCATCCAAAATCACATTGGCTGGAAACCGGCCAGGCTTCATACTCCCGTGATATAACTCTGCATCTTCCCCATCAGGTCGCCATTTCCCACCGGTTCTTATCAACTCCGCCCCTGCCTTCAATCTTTTGACGGTATATTCCCCTCCTTTTGCATCCGGCGCATCGATCCGGCATGCATCGATGTGCAGTCCACCGGCGCCGAATCGCAGAATATTGCCTGTTATCGTATCCTCCGCTAAAGGTTTCCGAGCCAATGTCCAAAACTCCGTTGCCGGCTTCAAGGCCGTCCCCCATCCATCCCATCGCTTCGCCTCCTCGCGTTTCCCCACTTTATTCATCGCCGCTCCGATGTCCACCGATTTCGGAAACCCCTCCCCATAATGCCAGCAGATCACGTCCCGAATACCGAAACCCGCATCCTCGATATTCACTGCCATTCTATGCTGTGTCCTTGTTCCGCAAGCCACCAGCATATGCGCACCGGGCTTCAATACCCGCAGGACCTCCTTCCAGATCGCCACGGGCGGAATATCATAATCCCAGGTCTTCCCCATAAACCGTATCCCGTACGGAGGATCCGTGACACAACAATCGCAACTGTTATCCGCCAGCTCCCTCATACCCTCCAGGCAATCCATTTCATATACCTTATTCGTCTCCAGCACAAACGTGATGTTGCCATTCAATCCGCATTACAAAAGCACTCGATATCCGGATCCTCGTAATCAAATCGAGACGCGCCACAATCTTATCGAAGCAAATAAATCCCGCAGTCAGTAACAGTGCGCGGAATCCTTCCGGCTTATACTCTCCCTCAGTGCGAGCTCCGTCATATATGGTGTGCCGTAGGAGGTAAGACGCCCTTGCAACGCCTCTTTTCCCAGGTATTGTTTCTCCACGTTCGTCGTTTCCATATAATTATCTTTTTAGTTTTAATACCAGCGTCAATAACACCGGTCATCATCCTTGCGTCGCAATCACTTCGTCGGCAAACCGCTTATCATCGGTAACCAATTCCCATAATCGCCTTATAACCTCAATCCTTTCTTACCCCGTACTTCATCTTCAATTGCGCCGGACTCTTATCCACGCGCGGTCTCGACGGTACGTTCCAACTCATTCCGCCTGCTTTTCCCAGGCAAGTCCATCCCGCGGCTCTTAATGAACCTCCGCTCTCCGTGTCAAGAATATAAGTGATCAGCTCCCTGTAACCCATCTCCTTAGTTACCCGCCAACATGCCGAATACAACTTGCTACAGGCATTCCAGGTACCGTCCGTGCAAAGACGGGTTACCTCAAGCGTCCAACCATTATCCAGTCGCCGCGCCACGGGTCGACCGACAACCGCAACGCCTACGATCTTATCTCCCTCGGCCACCCCAATCGAGAACTTATGTCCCTGTGGCGGACGGTGATGGCGGTGATGCGTTCGTATAAAAGCGCAGGCCTCGGAAAATTCAATGGGAACAATTTGCAGCATGAGACTACATCTTTCTGGCCCGCATCAACATTTTTCTTTTCAGCTTCAACACCACCTGCCTACCGCCTTCCTCATCCGAGAATGCGATCACGAGCCGTTTGCCCCTGCCAACCACAAAGGGATGCAGCGCTGCCGTCGTCACCTCCCGGCCAATCCCCGACAAAACACCGAGACCGTCCGAATACACGGGTGAAAGTTCCACTTCCTGCGTAGCCATTCTCTTCACCCTTTTCCGGTCTTCTGTGTAAATCCTCAATCCGCCCGGAACACATCCCATCTCCGTCCGATCCTGCAACTCAAGCGATAACCAGAGCAGACTATCCCGCAGATAAACACCCTTCAATCGCAATCGAAGTCCATCGCCCCTCGCCCGCCGATGCAAAAAACCACGTCGCCCCTCCAGCATCCCCACATCCACCCGCAACGTTCCGGGATCTACCGGCCATCCCGTGAGCCGCACCTTCGACGCAATAGCGCCCCTATCCAGTACCACTCGATAATCCAATACCGTCGTATCCTCGACATAATGCAGCACAAACGAATACAACCGGCCATCCTTCCCATAGACCGCCAAATTCGTCGGCGCGAAATCGCGCCTGAGCGCCTTCAGCTCGATCACATTCTCGACACCCCTGACCTTTTGCACCAGCACGTCCCTGCTTACCCGCACACCGGCAGCGATATCAACCGGGAAAATGACATTCGTCATTTTCCGACCCGTCACAGGCAATACCCTGCTCTCCATCCCTTCCAGGTGAAACCCCGGCTCCTGCGCCTTCAAAATTCCTACCATGCCAACCAACAGCACTCCCATCAATCTCCACTTCATACCCACATTTTTAATGATTACCCTTTGTGTTCTTCAATAACACTTTATACCCCGCCGGAAGCCCCACCCGCACTAACCGGATCTTCCTGCTCAGCAAGTTCTTCGCCGCCTGCAAGCCGGCTGCCGTCGCCTGTCCGGCGACGCTGGCATCCACGGGCGTGATGCCCAGGGAACCCACGGCCTGGTCGGCCGACTCCTTCGACGCGTCTCTGTTTATCGACCCCTTCACACGAATTCCCGTCATTCCGTCCATGTCCACGACTTCAAGCGATACCGGTACCACCCGGTCGCCTATCCGCAACGCATTAACAGTGACCTGTAACCGTTCGCCCGACAACACAGCCCTGCCGGAAAGCGGAGTACCCCTCGGTATCCGTATCCCTCCGAGCATCGCATCCGCCGCCGTCCGAAACGCCACCGCCTCGCCCGATATCAGCGTCTGAGGACCGTCCACCACCGCGGCGATCATGTTCACCGCCAGCGAATCGTCCCGACCGCCCGCATCCAGATCGATAAATCCCGTTTCAAGATCATCCTTGTCCTCCACTGGCAAGGTTGTCATCACCTCCTCCCGCACCGGCGCCGATAGTGCCAGCACCGCCTTTTCCGGCAAAGCCGGCGACGTGTCGCGAGTCTGTGAATCACGCTGAGGCGCATCGCCCGGATACCGCACCTTCAGCACCTTATCCATGAGCAGATTCAGCTTATCCAGGTCCGGGTCGCCCTGGGCACTTCTGACAGTTCCAGGAGCATAAAGCATAGAGGGTCCTTGCGGTAACCCCGCTCCCGGATAGCTTGTCCGCTCCGGTACCTTGCCCGCCACCGGTCCATCCGCTACCACTTCTTGTTGCTGCCGGCTGAGCACTCCCTTCAACAGTTCCAGCTTTCGCATCATTTCCGCCGCCTGCAGGTCAGCAGGCGCCGTTTCCAGTTTCAACCCACCGGCGCCGGGCCTTTCTGTCAACCGCTCACCATTCACCGTACCGTTACCAGCATTCCCGGCGGACATTCCCGAATCCCTCCACCCAAAATATGGGTCCATCTTCCGTCTCTCACGCAGCCTGATCGAATCCTGTTCGGACTGCTTGTAGAAGCCCAATTTGTTCAGCGCTTTCTTTTTAGGATCGAACCTCGCATCCGGCAGGCTCATATTGAGTCCCTTCGTCAGCTTAATACCCACGGTCTTCCCATCCCCCTTTCCTCCGCCCAGCGCGTAAAACCCCAACGTCATCATGGGAATGAGGATCACCGGCAACAGCAACAACATTTTCCGCTTACGGCGGAATACCTCCGTTGTTCTTCCACTCACACTTTCCATACTGCAAATTTTTATGTTCAACACAAAATAAACCCCTCACTTCCCCCATACCGCCGAATCCATCCTTTGAATCAGCGTGATGGTATCTCTCAACCCCGGCCTCATCCGCAGAAGGCTATCCCAGCTTCTTTTCGTACCCGTGTCAGTCATTAGGCTGTCCCAAACCTCCCCGAACGCCTTTACCCGCGGCTGCCGCCGCTCTGCGCCAACGGTTGTCACCCGCCGAATGGCTGTAATAGGTGGCGCAGCCCGCGTCCTATCCCCTGCACGGAATAACAGAACGACATCCCATAAAATCATCCCTGCTAGGATCACAAGGCAAATCGTCCGTAACCGTCCTACCTCCATCCGCGCCAAACGCTCCTGCAGGTTAACATTCATCACCCTCACCGGCCGACAATTCATAATCGCTCTTCCAATCGCCTCCACGGGAAACCTTCCCCTTACTCTTGTCTTTTTCATCCGTTCATAATTATTTTTAATGGTCGGATGGAACCTCGCAGATTCTTCCCCTGCGCGTCTAAATTTATCCTGCTCGGTTTCATACGAATCATTTTATTTTCAACCGCCCATTCCTCACCGTTGTTCCACTTTCAAATCCCGGTTCTCGATGATCGCCCACCGCTCGATCAGAAAGCCATGCGGGTTATTATCGGACCGCAACACGTCCCTCAGATACCCTTCCGTTACCAGGTCGCGCGTCACTATGCTCGTCGTCCGGATGATCGTCTCCCGTCCATAACACCGGAAATAATAGGGATAGCCCGACAGGTCCAACCGCACGCTGTCGATAGTCAACCGCTGACTGATATTGGCGCTGATCACCCCGGCATAGTATCCCGATTCCTTCAGGTTCTCATACACCCGCCTGGCCGACCCGTCGGCCAGGTACAGCGCCCTACCCAGGTTGCCATCGATCACCTTTTCATCGGGATCGAGCGTGAAGAATAAAAGATGAAAACTCCGAACCTGGTCCCGCGCCTCCACGGGAATGTTCTCCTTCCGCTCCCCGGCCACCGCCTCCATCGCCTTGCCATTCGAAAGGATATAGATCCTCGCCTGCGCCCGGCTCACCGCCTCGCTCGCGGTAAAGAAGACGTAACCGCATAGACAAAACGCGCCTACAACAACTACCACACAAGTCCCCCGGATCAGCCGGAAAGAAGACTCCAGATTCCTCGTCCTCGGAAACATACCCTTCATTTAATCGTTCATCAATTCAAACCTCACCCATCCCACCCTTCATATTCCCCATACCACCGCCTGCATCCGACACGATCTGCTGCGGACCTGCTGCCACCGCCGCCGCGCCACCCGATACCTTGCTGAGCAGCGCCCCGCCACCGGATGGGAATACATTGATGATATGACTCGTAATAGACGGTATACAGAAATACCCGATAATCGCAATGATCAAAAAAATGATATAGGCCACATCCGTCTGACTGAAGGCCGTACTGCCCGACGCCTGTATCTGTGCAATATCGACCTTGATCATCTCGGCCTGTATCTGGCCGCATAGCGACCCGAAGATATTGGCCACCGGTAGCCATAGGAACACATTGATATATCGCCCCAACCAGGCATACAGGGCGGACCGAAACGGATCATATACCGACAGCCCAATGACCAAAGGCCCGAGGATCGCCATCAGCAAGAGCTCGAAGGTCCGCAGCGTATTGATGCAAAGCGCAGCCGCTTCATAGACGATCTGCAGCACTTCCGACAGCACCACCTTCACCCCGTTGCGAAAATTGTAACTGATTCTGGCCAGTTGGAACTTCACCGCATTCGTTAGTCCCGAGAAAACGCCCGTCTCCGACTCCCCGCTATACTGTTCCCATTTCGACTCGCTGCCGCTGCCGTCCGGTCCCACATACATCTGCCAATCCGTCGATTGCTCGATCGCCGCCTCCTTCTGCTCCAACAAAACCGTGATCGCAGCATTCGCGTCATTCACCAGCGCCGCCGTACCACTCACCGTCGGCTGTAGCAGCCCGTTGATCGCCCCGATAAAGCCAGGGTACAGGGTAATCAGCAAACCCAAACCGAACGGCCGCAGCAATGGGAACACATCGATCGGCTCCGCCCTCGCCAGGTGACCCCATACCCGGTAACAGATGTATAGCAATGCCCCTAGTCCCGCCAGCGCCTGCCCGATACCCATCAACTCCCCGCAATGCACCATCATCGTGTTGTATACATTCTCAAGCGTCGTCTGCAGACCGCCAATCCCGCCCGAAAGACTCGTAACCGGCCCATCCTGCGCCCAGGCCCCCATCGGCAACACCGCCCCCACGCCGGCCATTGCCGGAAAAATCACTCTCCACTTTGCCATAACAAACTTTTTTAACCCGTTCTCTACTGTCCCGTCACGTCTCCAAGTGCTCACGGCCCAATTCCGTAAAGCCCACGAACCGTACCCACCTCGCCGCGCACTTGCGCCCGCTGCGCAGCCTGCAGGGCAACCATATTATTGAAGGCATGCGTCAAACTCAGCTGCCTGGTCATATCCGCATCGATCCGGTCTATCGCCGAGAGCCTTTCGGCGTCGCTCATCCGCAACTCGCCATCCGTCATCACCATAGTCAATTCATCCATATCCTTCGCGCCCCGCTGCAAAAAACTCCCGTAGTTGGTCGAAAACCCATCCAATTCCTGGGGAGTAAACGTCCCGCTCCCGCGGAAATAACCGCTTGCCGCCTGGTAATCCCCAATCAGACTCGCCTCCTTGGTAATAATATCAGCCACCTTCGGATAGGAACTCACCGCGGGATTGACCACCAACAGGCCGTCTAAAAAAGCCTTGTGCAGCGAAAACGTCCCTTGACTCAGTCCCTTAATCTGCTCATAACCCTGCTGGAGCATCGTATACTCCTGGTACATCCCGGAAAGTATCTGTTTCAATTGGGACAGCTTTTGCACATCCAGCAACAACTGCTGGATGTCATCCGCCACCGATTGCGCCCACACCCCGGATGGAAACAGTAAAACAATCGCCAGAACCCAGGCACATCTTATCCTTTTCACGTTCTTCATTTTTCATTTATTGAATACCGTATAGCCCCTTCACGGCTCCCAACCATTGCAAATCGGCGTTTTTCTGCTGTTCGAATAAATCGACCTTATCTGTCAACCATAGCGTAAAAGCATAGCGCTCCTTCGTTGACGCATGAATCGCAAGCACCCGGCTGGCTCGCTGGTCATCGCTCAACTCCAACCGGTCGTTGGTCAACAACTCCGCCAGTGCAGTCAACTCCTGAATCCCTTCCCGAATGATCGTATTTAGCAACCTCGCCATTAGGGCCAGCTGATCCCCCGACAATAACCCGTCGGTCCGGTAGCGGGCAACGGCCGTCTCCAACCGCCCGGCAATTTCCAACTGTAACGTTGTGATCTCCGTCACCTCGCTCATCGCTGCCAACGCGGGATTAACCGTACCCAATGAAGAATAATAAGTGGTATGCATCGTGAATTCGTCATTTTTAAGGTTGCCAATATTTCCCAAACCCGAAGACGCTATCTGAAAGCCATTTTCCAACTGCCCAAGATAGCCTTGCAGTGAAACAACCTGGGCGGCAGAGTACTTCAACCGCGTGTTGCTTTGCTCGAACCACTCCGCGAAGGTTTGGGCATTTACGGGCATCATCAGTAGTCCAGCTAAGGCGCTCAGTATCGCCCGCTTAGTAATTACCACGCTAACCTTCATTCGATGTTTCAATCCTGTCACACTATGCTGGATCATTCGTTTAACTTATTAGGTTAATAACTTATCAGGTTAATTTGGTAGACTGATTCCAAACCCTTTAATTAAAGTATCAGCCCTTCAGGTTCCATTTTCTCACCCCAAGGTATCCGGCTCTCCCTCGCTGATATTTATAAAGGATCCGGGGTATTCCGGAGCGACCCTAAAAATCCCATCCCATGGTACAGGCCATCCTGGCAGCGCTCGCTTGCCACGTCCTCTTCTGGACTATCAGTAGGTTGCGCACCTTCTTCAAAAGAAGGTAATCCTCCCAATTGCCGGTCGGCATCATGCTGGCCGGCTTTTTTCATTGTATCCCATACAGTGCCCTGGTCACCGCGATATCACTCGCGTCTCTTGCCCGCTGCACACTCAGCAGAAAACTCTGCTGACTGAACTGCGCCAGGTCGCTATAATTCCGGTCGATCTCGGTACCCGTCTCGTCGATCAGTCTCAGCCGCGCCGCATCATCCATCTCAGTCAACAGTGACGTGACCACCAGCATCAACCGCTGAATATTTTGCGCACTTTGGCCGGCGATTCCCGCCAGCACCGCGAGAGCGTGACTAAGCTCGTCCACACTGAAATGTTTGTCCTGCCGCAGCGCCGCATACACCTGCCGGTATCCCGCCATGATCTTGGCCTGCTTATCGATCATCGCCTTTACCTCCTCGTACGCTGCAATGACGTTCTTCACCTGTCTCAGCTCCTGGTAATATTCCGTAAAGAGATCCCGCTGTTGCTGGACCCAACCGGCAATGCCACTCAGTTCCGACTGCTGCATATCGTTTTCCAAAGCCTTCTCGGCGTTCTGCGCCTCTATCGTTTCGGTCTGCATCCGCTCGATCTGCAGGTCCGCGGCAACGATCACTTTTTTGATCGCCGTATTGATGATATTGATAATATCCACTACCTGCCCGTCCGATCTTCCCGGCACCAGGCAGGCCAGGAGGAGCGCCGGCCAAATCATCAACGCCCACCGACGCCCCCGCCTGTTTTTCACCGTTTCGGTATACCTGCCTTGATCCACACCATGAACAACCCGTTGAATGATCCTTCCTTTCATTTTGCCCAATATTTTTTGACGTTATCGCTTTCTCAATCCCTCCGCTTCCTTACCTAAGTCACACTACCCTTTGATCCGCATCTCCGCAGCCAGCGCCTCGATCCCCCGCTGCAGCCCGCCTTCTTTCTCCGCGTACTCTTCGACCCTCACCTTATCCCCCTCATCCGACGTATAAGCCAGGTATTCCTCTTCCGACGTCTCCAACCGGTAAACCTTCGACCAGGACGGCCCCAGCCCAATCCAGCAGTCCTTATACGGCCTTCCCGGATCATGCCCCTTGTTGATGGAAAGAATTTCCGATTTCTGTTTGTCGGTGAGCCCCAGCATCGCCTGTATCTCGGTGAAGCGGTTGGCAAATTTGCTCTGATCAAGCAGTACCTTGCAGTCACTGCTATTGATGACCGCCTGCTTGATGATCGGAGAATCCACAATATCTTCCAATTCCTGCGACACCAGCGCCAACTTCCCCATATGCTTTCGAAGCGTCTTTACCCAGCCCCGGATCTCGTCCGCCATACCCGCGCTTGCGATCGCCTTCCAGGCTTCCTCGATCACAATCATCTTCCGCGTCCCCCGCAGCGTCCGCACCTTTGCCATGAACACCTCGACAATTACCATCGTCACCACTGTAAACAGGATCGGGTGCCCGACAATATTTTTCAATTCAAAGACGATAAAGGGCCGCGACAGCAGATCGAGGTCTTCCCGCGCATTCAGCAGAAAATCGAATTCTCCTCCCCGGTAATAGGGGCGCAATACATACAGAAAGTTGTCGATATCGAAAACATTATCCCGAACACCCTGGGCCTGCAAATGCTTGCAGTAGTCCCCTTCCATAAATTCGTAAAAGGAATCAAAGCATGGGAAGACTTCCGGCCGGTCCGCTACCATCATATAATAAGCCGCCAGCGCCCCGGAGATCGTCACATACTCCGACCGGTAATGATCCTCATCCGCGCGTTTCCACAGCGCGAGCACCAGCGCCTTGATGCTCTCTTTTTTCTCGATATCCGGCATCTGCCCCTTTTCGACATAGAACGGATTGAACGCGATCGGCGCCTCCTCCTCATAGGTCTTATAGACTCCGCCCAGCAACCGGCAAAGCGTCTCGTACGACCGGCCAACATCCACCAGTACGATATGCATCCCCTGCGCGTGATAGGTCCGGCAGAGATGGGCCATCAGAAAGGATTTGCCGCCGCCGCTGCCAGAGAGCACGAACAGGTTCCCATTCCCCGTCCACCCGCGGTGTCGCGGCTCGATATCGATATCCACCATCACCGGCTTACCCGTCAACCGGTCCCCCAGACGAATCGCGTACTCCTTGCCGAGATCGGCATAGTTGCTCTCCATGCCCAGGAAACAACAGGCCTGCTCCAAAAAGATATCACAGCATTCATTGTCGGGAATATCGCCGCCATTCCCAGGGATTGCCGCCCACCAGAGCTGCGGCGCTCCGACCGTCTCCTGGTGCGCTGTCGCATCCATCGCCGCCATCGCAGCACCAATCTTATTACTCAT
>DATNBP010000192.1:0-5238 GCA_035572015.1 Puia sp.
GAGCGACGGACCGGTACTGGCCGGGCTTGCTGAAGACGCTGGGCGACGCAGGGATATTCTTCGAGGCCGGCAAGGACGCTTTTCCCAATATAGTCAGCTCTTATGTGACCGAAGGCGTATTCAGTAAATCGGCATGGGTCAGCGAGGGTCTCTATAAGGATATCCTGGAAGGTTTCGACCACCGGCCGGAGTTGAAGATCAACCTGGTCGAAGGCGGGCAGTCCTTCGTCCCTTTTTTTACAGGGCATCTCAATTTTATCAGCAGCAGCTTGCAGAATCACTGGCATTTATTCTTGCGGCGGCCAGGCACGAACGAGCTCTACCAGTGGAGTACGGCTATCTACTCGTCCGATATCCCGCGGGTCAGCAAATGGCTGGGGGAGCTAATCGCGGAGGCCGGCTTCGGGAACGCAGGGGCGAATATGGCGGCGAAAGCAGCGGCAAATGCGGAACCGATTGGGCCGGCGGGAAATATGGCGACCGCGGTCCAGGGATGGGGGGAACGACTGCAACTGCGGATCGCGGCTAACCTGGGATTTGCGGGTGGACCGGGCGCACCGGAGTTACGTTTGCCCGCCTTCCGGCTGCCCTATTACGAGGGGTTCAACCGATACGGGAATAAATATTGGCTGGGCATCTACCGGCGGGAGGAAATGTTCCCTGTGAGCTTTCTGAAGGACCTATGCCTGATCTGCCGGAAGTCGAGGATTGGCCAACTCTACACCACGCCCTGGAAGTCATTGCTGATCAAGGGTATCGAGGAAGCAGACCTGCCGCTCTGGGAATACGTGCTTGGGAAATACCGCATGAATATCCGGCATGCCTCCAACGAACTGAACTGGCAGGTGGAAGACCTCAGCGCCGAGGGTCTGCGGTTGAAACGATACCTGGTCCGCCAGCTGGACCAGGACGATATCCGGACGGAAGGACTGAGTTTTGTCGTCAAGCTGCAGCGCGGTTCCGGACTGCCTGGCTCGGTCGTTATCAGGAAACAGGCCGCAATCCGGCCGGGGCAGTGGAAAATGCTGGACAGGTACGAGTTGTGGCATACCGCGGACTTCGACCCCAATTCGCGGGATCTGGAGTTATACCGTAAGGATCTCGAAAAGGAAATGCTGCACCCTTATCTCGTTTCGCTTTGCAAGGAGTTCTATAGCCTGCAAAGCGGGTGCGGGGAACCAGAACTGGAGGAGGGCATGCGGTTTGGGGGGTCGGGCGGCCCGACAACGGAACAGGTACTGGAATGCAGGGATTGCCTGACGCAATATCATCCGGCTTTCGGCGATCCGCTGAATGGCATCGCCGCGGGGACCGCCATCGACCAGTTGGACAGCGGATACTCCTGTCCTGTTTGCGGTGCTCCGAGGGATCAGCTCGACCTGGTGGAAAAAATCGTTCCAGTCAGGGGACAATCGTAACTTTATCATTGATGGAGCCAATTCGCGACCAATACGGAAGATCGTTCAGGACTTTACGGGTCAGCCTCTTGAGCCAGTGCAACCTTGGATGTGCCTATTGCGTCGCAGCGGAAAAGGATGTGCGAGGACTGAACGATTCGCCGGGACACCGGGGATTGGCCGTGCGGGAGTTGCTGGGACTTATCCACCGGCTTCATGGACAGCTGGGCCTGGAGACGGTTCGGCTTACAGGCGGCGAGCCGCTGCTATACCCGGCATTGGCGGAACTCGTGGAAGGTATCCGGGGTATGGGGATCGGGCGGATCAAGCTTACGACCAACGGCACCTTACTGGAGCGGAAAGCGGCCACCCTGCGAAGGGCGGGTCTTGAATCCGTGAATGTGTCGATGGACGCAGTCGACGAAACAGTATTTGCCAAAATGAGCAGGCGGAATGTCCTGCACCAGGTCATCGCCGGGCTCGACGCGGCGCTGACTGCCGGTCTGGATGTTAAGCTGAATGCGGTGCTGATGAAAGGTGTTAACGAGGACCAGGTATTGCCGCTCCTTGACTTTGCGCGCGACCGCGGTATAACGATCCGGTTCCTGGAAGTGATGGCGATGGGGCATTTGTATCACCAGGCGGCGGCCTTCCTGTTCACGCAGGGGGAGATGCTGGAGGCCATCGGGCGGCAATATGCGATCAGGCCATTGGACCGGAAGGCTTCCGCCACAGCAAGGTACTGGGAGACCAATGCTGGGCACTTGTTCGGGATCATCGCCAACGAGAGCGAGCCGTTTTGCCGGGACTGCGACAGGCTCCGGCTGGACAGTAGCGGAAATATTTATGGTTGTCTGAGCAGCAATCACCCGATCGCGCTCGACCTTGAGGAGAATGCCGGACAGTGGAGCGGCAAGTTGCGGGACGCTCTTGCGCAGAAGCAGCCGGTAAAATTCACTGGAAGCGACCTCAGCATGCTTCATATCGGCGGATAAAACAAGCTAAACGGAAAGGTTATGAGAATTCATGTGTATGCGGGCTTAAAAGAGTATTTCCTGCCGGAATTCGATCTGGCCGAAGAGGTAGGCAATGTCGATCAGTTGAAGGCCTGCCTCCTGGCGATCAATGCCGGAGCCGCCAAATTGTTGGCTGCATGCCGGTTCGCGGTGGAGGAAGGTTTCATTGACAATAGTTACCAATTCAAGGCACATGAAACAGTCATCGTCGTCCCTCCCAGCAGCGGAGGGTAGGGGCAGCATATCGGCCGCGCCGATCGACCTTGCGGCGCTTGTAGCGGCGGCCCATCATCCCGGTGCCGGGGCTGTCGTGTTGTTCAGCGGGGAAGTACGGGACAGCAATCACGGCAAGCCCGTCGCATTTCTGGAGTATGAGGCGCATGCCGAGCTGGCGGAAAAGATGATCGGCGAAATCATGGCGGAAGCGAAGTTGCGCTGGGGACTTTCGGTTGTACTGGCGCAGCACCGGGTCGGTCGGGTGGCGGTCGGAGAAACGGCGGTAGTGGTGATCACGTCCGCCGCGCATCGCGGTGAGGCCTATGCGGCCAACAGACATATCATCGACCGCATCAAGCACGAGGCGCCGATCTGGAAATGCGAGTATTTTGCGGATGGTACCAGGGAGTGGGGCAATAACTGCAATTGCCAGGCAGTAACCGGCGACGTTTCGAAACATATCTATGACTCCGACAGTTGAGTTGAGATCGGCCCGGCGGGAGGGCGGGGTACTCGGTGTCGTCCTCTGCGGCGGAATGAGCAGTCGCATGGGCCAGGACAAGGGGCTGATCGAGCGTGAGGGAATCTGCTGGGCGTTGAGGATGGGCCGAAAACTGTCGCCCTTGGGGCTGCAGGTTATTTACTCCATCCGTTTGGAACAAGCTTCCGCGTATTCGTTTGCCATACCGGAAGGGTTATTCATACCGGATTCAATAGATCGGCCGGGGCCCCTCAATGGCCTTGTCAGCGTACATCGCCGGTTTCCGGAGCGGGATCTGATTTTGCTGGGCTGCGACCTGCAGGACCTGGATGCTGATACGATCGGCGAAGTGATCGGAGTATACCGGTCGGAGCCCGGGGCGGAGTGTTATGTTTATCGCGAGGGAAAGCTCGCCCAGCCGTTTTGCGGTGTGTATACCGCAAGGGGACTGCAAAAGGCATTCTCGAGGATTGGAGCAGACCGGAGTTTGCAAGGCTTGATCCGACGGATGGACGTCAGGTATCTGGAGCTCACGCGGAGGAATGCTTTCCAGAACTACAACTCATTACCATAGCCACTCCTTCAAGCCGGCCATCCCGCCGTCACCCTAACTTCTTCCGCAAACCCGCGTCGATGGCGTCGAGGAATTCCTCGGTGTAGAGAAAGTTTTTGCCATGCTCGACCTTATTGCCATGGATGCAGATTGCGAGGTCCTTGGTCATCTTGCCGCTTTCGACGGTCTCGATGCAAACGGACTCGAGTGCGTCGGCAAAGTCGATCAGGGCCTGGTTGTTATCCAGCTTGCCGCGGAAAGCGAGTCCCCGGGTCCAGGCGAAAATGCTGGCGATAGGGTTGGTGGAAGTGGGTTTCCCGGCCTGGTGGTCGCGATAGTGGCGCGTAACCGTTCCATGCGCGGCTTCCGCTTCCATGATCTTTCCGTCGGGTGTGATCAGCACGGAGGTCATGAGCCCCAATGAGCCGAAGCCCTGGGCGATCGAATCGCTTTGCACGTCGCCGTCATAGTTCTTACAGGCCCAGACGAAATTTCCGTTCCATTTGAGTGCGCTGGCGACCATATCGTCGATCAGGCGGTGCTCGTATACGATCCCCGCCTGGTTGAATTTGCCTTTGAATTCGCTATCGAATATCTCCTGGAAGATATCCTTGAACCGGCCGTCATATTTCTTTAGGATCGTATTCTTAGTCGAAAGGTAAAGCGGCCATTTCTTATTGAGGGCCATATTGAAACAGCTGCGGGCAAACCCCCTGATCGATTCGTCGGTGTTGTACATGCTGAGCGCGACGCCGTCGCCTTTAAAATGAAATACCTCGAATACCTGGGGAGCGCCGCCGTCATCCGGGGTGAAAGTCATTGTCAGTTTGCCCTTTCCTTTGATGACCGTGTCTGTGGCGCGGTACTGGTCGCCGAAGGCATGGCGGCCGACAATGATGGGGGCCGTCCAGTTGGAGACCAGCCGGGGAACATTCTTCATCACGATCGGTTCGCGGAAGACGGTGCCGTCGAGAATGTTCCGGATGGTGCCGTTGGGGCTTTTCCACATATGCTTCAGGCTGAATTCCTTCACGCGGGCTTCATCCGGTGTGATCGTGGCGCACTTGATGCCTACGCCGTATTGCCGGATGGCATTGGCAGCCTCGATCGTGACCTGGTCGTCGGTAGCGTCGCGATGTTCCAGTCCCAGGTCAAAGTATTTGATATCGATCTCGAGATAGGGGAGGATCAGCTTGTCTTTGATGAATTTCCAGATGATCCGGGTCATCTCATCTCCGTCCAGTTCGACTACAGAGTTTGCAACTTTAATTTTTTTGGCCATAATGCTACTTTTTTGCTTCAAAAGGATAGCAAACCTACAGGAAATGAAGCAAAAACCCGGCTTCAGGCGACGGTTTTTTGGAAAATTAGGCTGCGGGTAGGCCGGGCAGGGTGGCGTGCTTGCGGGCCGTGGCTTTTTTGTATGTTTGTGTACCTAACGCTATCGGATCCATGTTGGACATGTTACGGCAATATATTTCAGGGTATGTGGTATTGTCGGAAAAGGAATTCGCGGTGCTGGCCGAAAAGATCGTTGTCCGCGAGTTCGACCGGCGGCAGTTGCTGGTCCGGGTG
>DATNBP010000193.1:0-3613 GCA_035572015.1 Puia sp.
ACGGCGACCTCGATGACGGGTACTCTTTCGACGATATCACGATTACAAGGGCGTCCGATGACATCGGCATCCTCGCGCTGACGGCGCCGGACACCGCCGGTATTTGCTCTTTGTCCAACGCGGAAACGATCTCCGTGAAAGTGCGTAATTACAGCGGGACAGCCGCCACCAATGTCGCCGTCACCTATTCGGTCAACGGTAGCCTGGTGACGGAGTCCATACCCGTTATCAATGCCGGCGATTCCGTGCAGTACAGCTTTTCCAAAAAGGCGGACCTCTCCGCGTGGCAGGCATGGACGATCCGCGCATGGGTCCACTTCCCGGGGGACAACTATTCCGCAAACGATACCCTCGCATCCGTGAAATTCCAGACGGTGCCGGTCATTTCGACCTTCCCCTACCTCGAGGGATTCGAACATAATAATGGTTACTGGTACACCGGCGGCATCAACAGCAGCTGGCAATGGGGTGCACCGCAAAAATCGGTGATCGACCGCGCCGCCAACGGCGACAACTGCTGGGTGACCGGCCTGACCGGCAACTATAACGACAACGAGCTGTCCTACCTGTATTCCCCCTGTTTCGACCTCACCGGCCTGCACCAGCCTGAACTGTCCTTCAGCCATATCTTCCAGACGGAAGATGACTGTGACTGCGATTACCACTGGGTCGAATACAGCACGGATGGTGTGAACTGGCTGCGGCTCGGCTCGGCGGCCGGGGGCACCAACTGGTATGACAACGCCGTCCGCCAGGCCTGGCAACGATCCTATCCGAAATGGCATGTCTCCAGTTTCGACCTTCCGGTAAACTCCGCTCATGTTCGGATCCGCATCGTCATGAAGAGCGACCCCGCGACGAATTACGAAGGCGTCGGTATCGACGACATACATGTCTTTGACGCGGCACCGGTTTACGGCGGACCGGATGTTGCAAGCGGCCTCGCCCAACCCGTAAGCGGCAACGGCTGGACTGCCTTTAGTGCCGGTGGAGGGTTGGTTGCAGCGATCGATCCGAACGGCCAGGATCTGGGTATGACCAACGTTCGGGTCTTTTTTAACCAGACCGGCGCCGTCCGTCATGATAGTCTCCAGTACTACCTGGACCGGAACATCGTTATCCAGCCCGCTAACCCGCCCGTGGACAGCGTTTCCATCCGGTTTTATTTCCTGGACAGCGAAGCCGACAGCCTGATCGCTGCGACAGGCTGCCCGTCCTGCACATCGATTGGGGACGCCTACCGGTCCGGTGTAGCGCAGTACAGCAGCCGGGTAAGAACCGAGGAGGACAACACGCTCGCCAACGACACCGGGGGTCTCTGGCGGTTCCACGTTCCGCACAAAGCGGTTGCAATCATACCCAACGACAACGGTTATTATGCCGAGTACAGTGTCGCGGGCTTCTCGGAGTTCTGGATCTGCGGTCAGGCCCCGGTCCAGCCGGCCAACTCGATGCCGGACCTCCTGGACTTTACAGCCACCCTCGATGGCCGGACGGCTCTCCTTCAGTGGAGCGCCGTGCATGACCAGTCGCTGCGGAGCTATACGATCGAAAAAAGCACCGACAGCATCCAGTTCACTGATCTTGATTCCCTGGGCCCGCAACCAGGTAATACCACGACGCACAACTACCAGTATACGGACCATAATCTGACCGCGGGCACGACCTGGTACCGGCTCCGAATGGTCGACCTCAACGGCGGCGCCACGCTTTCGCCGGTCCGGTCGGTGTCGCTCTCCGGCGACGGCGGTATCATCCGGATATTCCCCGACCCCGTGACGGACGGCCCGCTGTATATCAGCAGCACTGTGAATTGCAGGCGCATCGCGCTTATGGATGTCGTCGGAAGGCTCATCTTTGAAGCCGATGTCCGCGGATACCTGCAGACCGTCCCGGTCAGAAACCTTGCGCGCGGCATTTATCTCGTTATCGTGGATACGGATACGGGACGGCAGGTACAAAAGGTTTTTGTTAAATAGGTGTACATAAATCGTTCTCCGGAATCCTTATATTTGTCCCTTCCCGGCTGCTGACAGCCGGAAAAAACAGGTATACCAATGAAGTTCAATCGAGTGAACACGATAACAGGCTGGGTCGTAGGATTGATCGCCTGCACCGTCTATATCATGACCATGGAGGCGACCGGCAGTTTTTGGGACTGCGGCGAGTTCATATCCAGCTGCTATAAGCTCCAGATCCCCCACCCACCCGGCGCGCCGCTTTTTATCCTGTTGGGCCGCTTCTTTATCATATTGTTCGGTGATAGTCCCCATACGGCCGCCCGGGGAGTGAACTTCATGAGCGCGATCGCCAGTGGCTTGTCCATTCTGTTCCTCTTTTGGTCGATCACGCATTTCGCGCGCAGGATCGTCATGCAGGGAAACCAGGGGACAGAGCCGGAGCGCCGTCAGATCTTTACGATCATGGCCGCCGGCGCCATCGGAGCGCTGGCCTACACTTTTTGCGACTCTTTCTGGTACAGCGCCGTAGAAGGCGAAGTCTATGCATCCTCTGCTTTTTTCACCGCGCTCGTCTTTTGGGCCATTCTGAAATGGGAGGAACAGGCCGATCGGCCCGGGGCCGACAAATGGATCATTTTTATCTTTTATATGATGGGGCTATCCGTCGGGGTACACCTGCTCAACCTACTCACGATCCCGGCGATCGTCATGGTGTACTATTTCCGGCGGTACCGTCCCACGCTGTGGGGGACCATCTTTGCCTTTCTGATCGGGTGCTCGGTGACGGGCATCGTGCTGAAATTCGTGATCCAGTACACGGTCAAGGGCGCGGGCGCTTTTGACGTTTACTTTGTCAACAGCCTGCACCTGCCCTTCTTTGTCGGCTTTGGCTTTTTCTTTGCTTTGCTGACCGTCGTGCTGGTCCTGGTCAACCGATGGGCGGTCCGCAGAAAATACTTCTATCTCAAGATCGCCTGCTGGAGCATCGGATTTATGCTGCTGGGGTATTCCACGTATTTTACTACGATGATCCGCAGCAATGCCGATCCCGGCGTCGACATGTACAATGTCGACAACCCCGTGAGCCTGGAAGGATATCTCAGCCGCGACCAGTACGGCGACTGGCCGCTTCTGTACGGCCCCGATTATACCGACCCTGCGCCCACCGCGGAAGGTTCGGACATTTATGTAAAGGCGAACGGAAAGTACGAAATCGCCGGAAAGACGGTCGTACAGGACTGGGGCAACACGCCCTCCTCCCACTTGTTCCCGCGGATGTGGAACGCCAGCAACGAACGGCAGGAGATCAATACTTACAAAAAATTCGGCGGGGTCGAAGACGACGACCCCCCCACCGGTTTGAACAACCTGAAGTATTTTTGGAATTACCAGACTGACTGGATGTTCATCCGCTATTTCCTCTGGAGCTATGCCGGAAAGCAAAACGACCTGGAAGGGTTCGGCAATGTGCGTGACGGCAACTGGATCACCGGGATACCCTTTTTCGACAACGCCCGGCTTGGCGATCAAAGCAAGATGCCGGACAGCATCCATATTAACAATAAGTCCTATAACCGGCTGTTCATGCTGCCGCTGATCCTTGGGCTCGTCGGGCTGGTTTTCCAGTACCTTCGGCATCGGAAGGATTTTTG
>DATNBP010000194.1:0-43560 GCA_035572015.1 Puia sp.
TCAAAGCCTTCCTTAAGGGGGTTACCATGGTCCGGAATCGACTCCGCAACCCGGGGGGTGGGGTTACCATGTGCCGGAATGTCAGTGGAAAGCAAGGCGCGAAGTAAATAGGAAATCGGCAGAAAAACAGCCATAACAGGAACAAAATAGCCGTAAAATCCTTTCCCCTGGGTGGGGTTACCATGCTCCGGAATCAGGGGTTACCATGCTCCGGAATCTACATGATTGAAGACAGAAGCATTCAACCAGGTTTTGTTACCGCCAATATTACGGCCAATAGATATAACGTCAGCTGAGTGGCATAAAAGATCCGAAGCTTGGCGACGGGTTGAAGGAGCTGCAGATGGATCTGGCAGTTCGACGCGTTAAGATTCCGCTTTATTTTTTGCTCCTGCCGGGCGCCGAACAGGAAGCCATTCGAGACCAGCGCCACAACCACTCCCATTTTGAGCTGGAACCATAACTGGCCATAGGTGTGGGTGATGATAAGGAGGCCCACACCTGACGAGATTAATAATATCCCGCCCAGCGGCAGGAGGCTGGATAAGCCCCATAGTTTTTTAAAGTAAAATTTGACGGCATTTCGGTCTTCATCCATAGAGTTGGAAAGCTTTTTAAAAGCGACGAAACTGGCGGCGGATGTTCCAGCCATTAGAGTAAGCCCTGTGAGGTGGATAACCAGCAAGGATTGAAAGAGCCGAAGCGTATTCATAATGTGTCGCCATTTTTTTTTGACAACACAAAATTCTACAAGGCCCTCGTCTTTTTCGTACACTCAGGTTAACTAATGGCTTCCGGAAAGGCGCTTTCGAATTCGGCTCAAGGATTGCGGCTTCACGCCTACATAGGAGGCAATGTAGTATTGGGGGATGCGCTGTGCGACTGCGGAATAATTGCTCAAAAAGTTCTTGTAACGTACTTCAGGCGTATCGGTGTAAATCGAGCCTACCTGCGCGGAAACATTTACGAAAACCGCTTCGATGCCCAGGCGGCCAAATCGCTCTCCGTATTGCACATCCTTATAGAACTGCTGGAGGCCGTCGAAGCTAATCTGCCATACCACACAGTCTTCCAATGCCTGTATGCTGACCAGGGAAGGCTTCTGTGGTAAAAAACTCGTATAATAACATACAAAATCTCCTTCCTTATTGAAGTAATTGGTTTGGTCCACGCCGTCCTTAGTAATGTAGTATCGAACCAGACCGGATTCTATAAACATGAGATAGCGACAGATATCTCCCGCTGTAAGCAAATGCTCCCCTTTTTTATACGTTTTTCGATGAAACAGCTTCAGTGCTATTGCTTCGTCTGCCGGTGAAAAGGGGATATAGTTCCTGATCGTTTGAATAAGCAGATCCACGCCCTTAAATTAAGGATTATCCATGTTGAACTACCAAATTCAATCCCATAAAGCCGCGGAACCTTTTGATGCCAAGCGTATTATGGAATGCCGTGAAAGATTTGTGACAGGAAATTACTGAAAAGTGCTAGTATAGAAATCCTTTATACCTGATTTTTGTCCAACGAAATATGCTGAATAGGAACTACACCATCTTGGGTTTGGCTGAAGACGAGTTCACGTCCAATCATTAAAGATTTTTGGCATATAAGCAAATCCGAGGTAAAAAACTCAACTGCTTTTCAAATGATAAGACAACTGCTGATCATAGCGGGCTTACTGTTTTCCGCAAGGTCTTTCGGGCAAAAATTGCCGTATCAGGATCCGACGTTGACCCCGGACGACAGGGCTAAAGACCTGATTGCCCGCTTGACACTGAAGGAAAAGGCCTTATTGATGCAAGACCAGTCTCCGGCCATTCCGCGGCTTGGAATTAAAAAGTTTAACTGGTGGAGCGAGGCGTTGCATGGACTGGCCAATAACGACAGCGTCACCGTGTTCCCCGAACCGATTGGCATGGCAGCATCGTTTGACGATACCCTGGTGTACAGGATCTTCGATGCCGTCTCGGACGAGACGCGCGCCAAATACAATGAAGCGATGAGAAATGGTCAGCAGAACCGGCGCTTTCTGAGCCTTTCCGTATGGACGCCCAATATCAATATCTTCAGAGATCCCCGCTGGGGCCGCGGCCAGGAGACATATGGCGAAGACCCATATCTTACCTCCCGGATGGGCGTGGCTGTGGTAAAGGGATTACAAGGCCCGGAGGATGCGAAGTATCGCAAGCTGCTTGCCTGTGCCAAACATTTCGCGGTACATTCGGGTCCTGAATGGAGCCGCCACACACTGAATGTAAATAATATCAACCCCCGCGACTTATGGGAGACGTATCTGCCCGCCTTCAAGTCACTCGTCAAAGATGCACACGTTCGCGAAGTCATGTGCGCTTATCAACGGATAGATGATGAACCCTGTTGCGGAAGCAACCGGCTTTTGCAGACTATACTTCGGGATGATTGGGGCTTTAAATATATTGTGGTGTCGGATTGCGGGGCGGTTACCGATTTTTATACCAGCAATAGGACGTCTTCCGATGCCTTACATGCTTCGGCAAAAGCGGTTTCAGCAGGCACGGACGTGGAATGCGTTTGGGCCGGATATGCATTCGCCAATCTGCCGGAGGCGGTTGCGCGGGGATTGGTCACGGAAAAGGAGATCGACAAGCATTTATTGCGCGTATTGGCTGGCCGCATGGAACTGGGCGATTTTGACGATGATACGCTGGTTCCCTGGACAAAGATCCCTTCCTCGGTGATCAATAGTCCGCAACACCGGGCACTGGCGGCAACGATGGCCCGCGAGTCGATGACACTGCTTAAGAACAAGAACAATATCCTTCCCCTGAACCGGGCTTTGCACCGGGTGGCCGTTATTGGCCCCAATGCGGACAATGGGCCGATGCTTTGGGGCAACTACAATGGCAAACCGGTGCGTACCATTACTATCCTGGACGGCATTCGGTCAAAGGTTAATTCCCGGGCGGTGGTGTATGATAAAGCCTGCGACCTCGTAGACAATAAGGTGACGATAAGTTACCTGTCAAAAACCTATATGGACGGGCACACAGGATTCAGCGCGAAGTACTGGAACAACCGGGACAGGCAAGGTAACGTAGCTGCTACCGGCCGGATCGGCAATCCCCTCAAAATGACGACCGCGGGTGACCATGAATTTGCGCCGGGCGTTGGGCTTGTTGGCTTCTCTGCCAGCTTTACAACGGAATTCCAGGCGCCCGCAACGGAGCAAATTGTCTTCAAATATGGCGCAACCGGATATTTTGAGCTCTTTGTTGACGGCGTCTCGCTCGCGAAGTCCAACAATTGGCGTACGCTGCCTTCACGGGTCCCGTTCAAAGTGGAAAGTGGGAAAAAGTACAAGATTGAGATCCGGTATGCCCAATTGAACGATTGGCAGGCTAATCTTGAATTCGATTTTGGAAAAGAGGTCGACATCGATTTCTCGTCAATGATCGACAAACTGAAAGGAGTGGATGTGGTGATATTCGCGGGCGGCCTTTCCAATTTGCTGGAAGGGGAGGAGATGCCCGTCAACTACCCTGGATTCAAGGGCGGCGATAGGACCGATATCGAACTGCCGCAGGTCCAGCGCGATTGTTTGAAGGCTTTAAAGGCTGCTGGCAAAAAGGTCATATTCGTGAATTGCTCGGGTTCGGCCATTGCTTTCACACCCGTGATCGAAAATTGCGATGCGATCCTTCAGGCCTGGTATGGAGGCGAGTCCGGCGGGCAGGCCGTGGCGGACGTCCTGTTTGGCGACTACGATCCCGCCGGGAAGCTGCCGGTGACATTTTACAGGAGCTCCGACCAGCTGAAGGATTTTGAGAGTTATTCGATGAAAGGCCGGACTTACCGGTATATGGACGATGCCCTTTTCCCATTCGGATTCGGGCTCAGCTATACCAGCTTTTCCATCGGGATGGCGGATGCGGGCAATCAGGTCGTAACGAAGGAAGCCGGTCTGTCGCTTGCCGTTCCGGTAGCCAATACGGGCAAACGAACAGGAACAGAGGTTGTACAAGTGTATGTCAGGAAGACGGACGACAGCAGCGGCCTTTTGAAGACGTTGCGGGGATTCAACCGCGTGACGGTACCGGCTGGAAAGACCGTGACCACGGTGGTCAGGCTTCCATACAGCGCATTTGAATTCTACGACGACCGGGAACTTCAAATGCGGGTTAGCCCTGGCGACTATGACGTATGGTATGGAACCAGCTCCGCCGACCGGGACCTGAAGAAGATCAGGGTTAATGTGCGGTAACCCCCGGCGCACCTTTGATCGCAAAGAGTTGGCAGAGCACAGACTGTCCTCCATATGAGAACCCAGGTCTTGTCGTCTGCTGAAAGCATATTGTTCGCGGACGAAGTTCGGCACAGATGTGCCCCATTGCCGGGTGCGCCGCAAAAAGCCTTCACCGGCCGACCCGGTATTCGTCATGGGCCAGTCGTTTGTAGCCAATTTCCGTCGTTGGTGGCTTTCCAGGTTCCAGGCCGGGAAAATGTGTAAATTGGATAAGAAAAATGACCCATGCCCTTACGCTGCGTAATCGTTGATGACGAGCCACTTGCTGTAGAATTGGTATCGTCCTACTGTGCCCAGGTACCTCAATTGACTGTCGTTGGCACCTGCGGCAGTGCAGTTGAGGCGTCGCGGATATTACGGCATCAGGAGGTCGACCTCTTGTTCCTGGATATTAAGATGCCGCGCTTATTGGGTACCGACTTCCTCCGCAGCTTACTGGTTCCACCGAAAGTAATCCTGGTTACCGCTTATCGCGAATACGCCTTTGAAGCGTTTGAGCTGGATATTGTAGACTACTTGTTGAAGCCCCTTTCGTTTTCACGGTTCATGAAGGCCATTCATAAGCTTGAACGGCTCCTGCCATCCGCGGAGGATGACGTTGCCGAACAGGCGGCGCCTTCATTCCTGTATTTCCGGGTAGACAAGGAATCGGTAAAGATCCTGCTGGACGATTTGTTATACGTGGAGAGTCGCCGGGAATATGCGCAGTTCTATCTTGCCAATGGCAAGAAGATATTGGTGAGGGAGACGATCAGTTCACTGGAAGAGAAGCTGAACCGGCACCGGTTTGTGAGGATCCATCGCTCTTTCCTCGTCACCGCGCATAAGGTAACGGCAATTGCAGCCAGCCAGGTGAAGATCGGGGACAGCGTCCTGCCGGTGGGGCGGCTTTACAAGGAAAACCTGCAGCGGATTCGCAAGGCCGCTGAAAAATGATTCACCATGCGCGAATTCATCCTTTTCCCGGTATGTCCATCCCGCTGTCTGCAACCCTTTATGGTCGTGTCTCGCAAGGACGGAGCTCTCTTTCAAAGGTAAAACTAACCCGGCGGCTATTCGTAGAGGAACAAGGGAGTTCGTGCCGTTCGATCAGTCATCTGTATGAATCGAATGTCCCGATGACAGCCGGCCAAGCCGGTTACCGCCCGAGGGTACCAGCCGCAATTGCGGGTCTCGTGCAGGAAGGTCGATCGTCATCCATACGGAATGCTGGGTTTCACTTTGCTCCCGGCTAAAATGGTGGCGTCCCGGATACAGCAGGTGCAACCTCCTCTTGATGTTGGCGATCCCTATTCCATCCGCATTTGCAGCATCTGTCGAACCTACGGCACTGTTTACAACGCGGAAGGAAAGCTTGTCGCCCTCCACAGTCAGGCGGATAGCCACCCACACCTTTCCGACTTGCTCGGACGCGCCATGTTTGAAAGCATTCTCGATCAATGGCTGGAAGAGCATCGGATGGACGCTTCGATTTTCGTCCGCAGCTGTAAAGTCGGCCTGTATCTGGAGACGGTCGCCATATCGCTCTTTTTCCAGTTCAATATAATCCCTGCAAAATTCCATTTCCTGCCGGAGCGGGACTTCGGCGATGGGCCCTTGTTGAAGGACGTGATCCAGGATAGCATTTAGTTGAAGCAACATGGCGGGCGCCTGCGGGGATTTTTTCAGAATGAGGGTATATAGATTGTTGAGGGTATTGAACAGAAAGTGCGGGTTGAGTTGTGCCTTCAATAATTTAATCTCTGCCTCAGTCGTCTCCGACTTCAGGTGCATTTTTTCCAACAATTCAACCCTCCAGAATTTGTGCATTCGAAGAAACACGGCGAAACCAACGGCAACCTCACTGACAATGATGGGATAGAAGTCGAAGAAGGCAGGCAGCGCCTGCCGCAGGGTTGGCCTTGGACCTGGAGGCCAGCAATGGGGGTAAACCAGGTAGACCCGTGTCAGGAAGGCCAGCGGAACCGTGACGATTGTCCAGCAGGCGAGCAAGGCGAAAAAGGCCCTGTATCTGGAACGCAGCAGGAAGCGCTCCACCAGCCAATACAACGTTACATACGTGTTCAGCATGATAAAAGGCATATAACGTATGGCGTCCTGAAGGCCCCCATCAGGTCTTGGCTCCCAGTCGAGGTTAACCAACGAATAACCGGCAAGGTAGATAAGCCAGAAAAGCAGGTGCCTGGCCAACCGGCGGCGCCAGTCATTACTGTTTAAAAGGTCTACAAAAATTGGCAACGGGCTCGTGTTGTATTAATAATCAAATATGGCATACCGATATAACGACGCAATGGGCTGTTGACCGTCAGCGTGCTTTTTCGCGGCCGGTGGCTCCAATTCTATTGTCAATGAGACGATATCTTCCGCTTCACGCTCCTTCCGGTCGAATGTCATCCGGCTGCCGTACAGTACTTGAAGTCGGTCAAGATACTCTCGCGTACTCGCGTTGGCAGCGCGGACAGGCTGCAAATCGGCCAGCCGACGCGCGCTCTCGATCACCCGGACAAGCAATTGACTGCCATCTATTGAGAACTCAAAGGCCATCCATGCGCCCGCTTCTTTAGCCGGCCGTTCCGGAAAAGCATTTCCGATCAGCGGGAGTAACACCAGCGGAGCAATACGTCTTCCGGCAAAGGATCCAAACGTATCCACAGAGACTTCCAACCAGCTGCCATGGCGTTCGGATTCTAACGTGATGTACTCTTTGCAGATAGATATTTCCCGCTCCAATGGCACTTCAGTCTCCCGGCACTCGTATAGAATGTAGCTAAGAACCGCGGATAGTCGCATGAGCAGTGGAGGCGCTTTTTCCGAGCCTGCCGTCAAAAGACTGTGTAGATGCCCCAGCGTGCTTTTAAGAAAGGATGGCTGGATTTGCGCCTTCAGCAGCTCCAACTCGGCACGGGCTTTCTCCTGGACAAGCTGCAATCTCAGCCAGGCCTCGGCACGCCAGAACTTGTAGATCTTGATGAAGACGCCTATTCCGGTGGTCAGGTTGACCACCGAAAACAGTACCGGATCGAAAATTGTTGCCAACACTTGCCAGGCGGTTGCAGGACGGGGATAAGGCAAAGGCGGAAAATAAGCGTAAATGAACCGATAACCCAAATAGAAGCCGATGGTAAGACAACCAACCAACGAAAGGCAATAGCGTAGAAAAAAGGGCCAATATTCAAATCGCATCAAATAACGCGGTGCCAACCGGTAAAGGATGAAATAGACAAACGAAGCGTTAAGGGGTAGGAACAAGAGCGCCCAAAGACAGGCGGCGGCAGCGGAAACCTGCACCATCATGAACCGGAAAAGGGTGAAGTAGAGAAGCCACAACAGCAAATGCCGCCCAAGCCGGTATCCCGACGATTTGCTGTAGACCAAATAATCCAGGAACCTCACCATGATAAACAAGGTAAGAAATTCCGGCGGTTGATGGAAGGAATGCCACCAACGACAAAAAATGGCTACCAACGACCGGGCGGCCTTCTCTTAGTCCCAGGTAACGGTAAAGGCCAAACCACCACGAATCTATAAATAGGTTATGCCGGAGGCCCGTATCAACTCGCCTCAATGGAAAGACGTCTTTCATTGCATTTTCGCGAGCCATTCATTTACCATGTGAGGAGCAAGCGCCTCAAGCTGTGCAACGCCGTCGAGGTTCTTGCCTCCTTCTTTGTAATTATCCAGAACCTTCCTTATAAGCTTCAATTTCAACTTCGGGTAGATCATATAACCGAGCTGGGCAAACTGGCATTGATACCATCCATAATTTGCCGGGCCAACGCCCAAATATATATGGTCAAACGCCTCGATCGTTTTGTACTTCGCTGCTGCATCGTGCGGCTGTAAGATCTGCTGCAGTTCAGGCGCCAATTGGCTTTCTTTGACATAGCAAATCAGGAAATAGGTTGCGAGGAATTCATTAAACCATTTTTCTTTATTGATCTTATTTACCGTAAAGAAAAAATAATGACCCAGCTCATGTAATGGCTGGTAGTCCAGGCCGCTCAAGACGCTGTCCGGCGTTTCCGGTATATTTTTAGCGCCGCTGAGCTTTGCGAGGGCGGTCTTTTCGGCAGGTATCACGAGGATGTCATAATCAGGATCATAAAAAGGCATGCCATATGGGAATCGGGAACCAAAATTTGCCTTTCCCCAATCTGCCTCGTCCAGCAGATAGAGATGAACCGCAAATTCCGCCCCCGGGAACGCATTTCTATAAAAATCAATACAATTGCTCACCAACCGCTGTACTGTTTTTGCCCGGATATCAAAGCCATGGCTGTAATAAACCTGCGTGCTTCCACGCAATTCAATCAAGCCCTCACTTCCAAGGACTGAATCGATAGTTTTTTTGTTTGACTCCATACTGTCAATTTTCTGTGCAAAAGCCGGAAGGCTTCCTGCAAACAGGGCTAACCCAAGTAGCCATCGGACGGCGAGACGCTTTTTAAATGCCATAATACCTGATATTCGTTCAAGTTTTCCGATTTCACAGGAGTAAAGATATGATGGATCGGCCTCAATCGAGGATTCCGGCCAATGTTTCCCCTTTTTAACCCGAACTGTGAGGCCACGTTTGCAGGTCATCAAAACCATTCAATAATTTCCCCCGATCGTCCTTCCGTTCAGTCCGGTGAACGGGGACCCGAGCGCCGGCAGTCGCCGTGGTATTTTCGCCAAACCGCTGGTATCGGTGAGCGATCGGAGGAAAGCCACGAGGTCTTTCTTTTCAGTCGCGGTGAGATGCAGTTCGACGGGCAAGATCGTGAAAAAGGGCAAAGGTCCCATGGTGGGACGATAATCCCTTCGAAACTGCGTCCCCGCCGCACGATCGTAAAAATCGACGACTTGCTCCAGCGATCTGTACACGCCGTTATGCATATAGGGAGCGGTGAGAGCGACATTTCGGAGGGTCGGGACTTTAAAGGAGAATCGGGCAAATGAGTCGCCATTCATTTTCATCAGGCCTAAATCAGGATCAACCGCGTATTTTTTCATGGTATCCCGTACCGGTACGCCCAGGGAGTGATGATCGGAGATGTCATAAAAAGGCGGAAGGGCGCCATTGAACAATGGTGCAATATGGCATACGCCGCACCTGGCCTTGCCCATAAAGATGTTGAAACCGGCAATTTCCCGCTCGTCCATCACGCTGGTATCCCCTTGCACATATCGGTCGAAGCGGCTGTCAAGGCCAATCAACGTTCTTTCGTAGACAGCGATGGCATTCTTGATGGCATTCCGCGTGATACCCGTCCGCCTGGTTTCCGGAAAGGCCGCGATGAAAAGGCGTAAGTATTCGGGACTGGCGTTCAGCTTTTCTATGATGTGTCCGAACGAACTATGCAATTCTTCCTTGTTGTTGACGACCGAATCCAGTTGGTCTTCGAGCGATCCGGCCCGGAGATCCCAAAATTCTTTTTTTTGAAAGCCAGAATTGATGACCGTTGGAGAATTGCGCGGAAGCGGGCGCATGGAATAGGAGACGCTTTTCGTTTTCCCGTCGGTAAATGCCAGCGCAGGCTTGTGGCAGGATGCGCAGGCGCGCCGGTTGTTGCCGGACAGAATAGGATCGAAGAACAGCAGTTCGCCGAGATCCGCTTTTTCCCTGCTGTAATTGCCGCCTGTATCGGGTGCGAAGTAATCGGCGTTGAACGCGTCTTTGTTGTAAATGTCGGGTGCGTCATGCCGGATAGCCGCCCGATTTTTGATAAAGGGGACGTTGAGCGCCGCTTGCAGCGCAATCAAAAAGCGGCTGGCTGCGATCAGATGGTTGCGCAGAAAATACATCCGGTTGAAGGAACCGAAGGTTTTGTTGGCTGCCAGATAGTCCCGGATGCCGGATCGAAGTGACGCCCACCTGTTGCGGAGAGGCGCCTCCCCGACCGGCAGCGCCCCGACCAGTTCCGCGGTGTAGTCCAACCAGCTATCCAGTGAGCCGCGCAGCGATGGCAGTGCCGCCTCGTCGATAATAAAGTCGCTGTTGGCCAGGTCGGTGGTGCTGATCCGGAAAATCTCCAGGCGGAGCGCGTCGAAAAGCATGGGTACGGACATATTTTCCAGGTAGTGGCTTCGCGAATACTGCGCCAAAACCTTCCTGTATGCACTCGTCGCCTGTCGGATAAAATTGATCTGACTGACACTGTCCCCGCGGGAAAAGCTCCTGGTCAGCTCGCTATCGGGTTCATTTCCAATAGGTCCCTGGAACAGCCATGCGTCGGGGATGCCGTTAAAGAAGCCGCTTTTGTCGTTATGTCGAAATTGGAACGGCCCGGCAAGATTCCGGTAATAGAGGTCAGGTTGGAAATAAATAAGGAAACTTGTCGCGCGTTTGAAATAGTAGGCCAATTCTTCATATTTTCTTTCCCTGGTAGCGTAGCCGCTGTCATAGAAATAGCGGGGATATTCCAGCAGGAAGGAATCGAGCGATCTTTCCCGCCCGGAATATTCTTTCGCGATCGTGGCGACGACTTTCGACAGGTCTGCCTTGGGTATCTTTCGCGGAATAAGGACCGCCGCGGACAATACCATGCAGAAGAAAGTGATGGCCTTTTTCATGGCCTAATGTACGGTCAGCGGGAACCGGCGCCTCTCGCTAATCGACAAACGGCAGGCGACAATCGACAGATGACCATACCGCCCCGATTCCGCCATAACGGTATTTCTGCAATTCTAAACTTCTAATCTTCAACCAGTTGTGAGGACATGCCTGGCACGATTATTTACTTGATACCGGAAACGCCAAGCTATGGAAAAGAATGACAAACGCCCGAACGTGCAAGGTTACGCTGAACGGCCCGTAACAGACGATAATCTGGTAAACCGCCCCAATCTGAGTGGACAGGAACCGGCAAACGCGCCCAGCCGTCCGGAAGAGGCAAATCGCGCCGAAGCGCTGAATCGCGCTGAAGAGCCCAACCCCATCACCGATCCCCAGGAAAGCATGGAAGGTCCCGTCTCCTCCTTCATTCAGGGCATCAAACATCGGGCGGAAAAGAACGACGACGAGGAGCAGGAAGAGCACCGATACAAAGACACGCACACCGGCGGTGATTTTATCAACAAATAGGGGAGGACTATTTTTTGTACATTCGGCATGCAAAACCAATTTTCCGCATGCCCCCCCAATCGCCCTTCTTCGGCGGGTCGATCCCGGCCAACTATGACCGCCATATGGGTCCGTGGATCTTCGAGCCTTACGCAGCAGACGTAGCTGCCCGCATCGCCAGGGAGCCGCCGGCGCAAATCATCGAGATCGCCTGCGGGACGGGACGCGTCACGGCGAATCTTCAAAAATTGCTGCCGGGAGCGAAGATCACCGCGACGGACTTCAACCCGGATATGATTGCGGTTGCCCGCCGCCGGGTGCCGCAAGGGTCGATCCATTGGCAAACTGCCGACGGTCAGCAACTTCCGTTCGAAGACGCCAGTTTTGATGCTGTGATCTGCCAGTTCGGCCTGATGTTCATGCCCGATCGGTCACTGGCCTTGCGCGAGATGTTCAGGGTGCTGCGTACCGCAGGGCGTGTGGTCTTCAGCACCTGGGACCGGCTGGAGGGCAATCCCGCCTTTCTCCTGGCAAATGACCTGGTGGCCGAATTTTTTCCGGACGAGCCGCCGCAGTTCTTCCATCAACCGTTTTCTGTGCATGGCGAAGACGTTCTCCTGGGTATGGCGCGGGACGCCGGTTTCAGGGAGATCCGGGTCAGCCTCGTTCCCATGATCGGCGAAGCGGAATCGGCGGCCTCTGTCGCAAGCGGCGTGCTGGAAGGGTCTCCGATGTACGACGCGATCGTTAATCGTGACGCTTCGTTGCTGCCGCTCATGTTGGAAGCGTTGGAGGGTAAACTGCGGGAAGCGTATGGCGACCGGCCCTTGAGAAGTCCCATGCAGGCCTGGATCGTCGAGGCTGTAAAATAGTTTGTTCTTTGGCGCGCTTCCCTGCGGTCAGCGATTGAGGTCTTCGAGCTTTTTTTTGAGGTTGCTGAAGGTCTCGATCGGCGCGCGGGTGGAAAAATGATTCAGGATCCACGCTGGCACTTCGCCGCCCGGATCGATCTGAAGGGTATACTGCAAGTGGATCTTATGGGCGGATTCCGTCCGAACGGTCCAACAGGCCCTGGACATGGGGACGCGGACGAAGTCTTTTTTCTCGGGCCGGAAATTTTTCAGACCGACAGAAAGCACGGTCATGCTTTGATCGGCGGCATTGAAATTCAGTTTGAGGTCTGCATAATAGTCCCTGTCCTCCGCGGGCCAGGGTGTCCCGATCACGGCATAATAAACGACCTCATTTCGCCCAACTTGTTGGATAATATTGGTATTACGCGTTGAATATACCCAGTCCGGGTATCTGTCGACGTCGCGAAGAATGGCGGCCAGTTGTTCCACCGTACCGGGGAGGTCCAGGTCGACTCTTGTGTCGTTGAACCGGGAACAATCGGAGCGGCGACTGTACACATGGATCCCGTCTTTATCCGATTTCAGGACCCAGTCGTTCCTGTCAGCGGTGAAGGCGGGAAGGGTTAGCAGGCAGATCAACAAGGCCTTCATGCCTGTCAAAATACAATTAAATTTTCGGTTCCGCCAGCATTTGGGACCAAAAAAACCCGCCGGTCACCGGCGGGTTAATACATTCAAATTCATTCACTACGGCACATTACTTATCAGGGCTCCAGCACAGGCCGGATGGCCTTCATAGGATTCGAATAGTTGGATGGCCTCCCATCAGGATATTGGATCGACAAAGGCGGTGGTTATTCGGAAATATTGGACGTTTTTGCCTTGTTGATGCAAAAATGCGCCGGAGAACCGGACCGTCATAATTTTTTGGGCGACGATTCGGGAACCTGATCGGTAAACTTAGCGGGTGTTACGCACAAACCCCTATGGCTGGTAGTTTTACGCGCCGTCAACGTACAATTACGAATCTTACCCTTCCCGGGTAAGCCGGCGCAACGCTTCAGAAAGTTCCTGAACAGGTGTATCCAGTACCACCGCGAGGATTCGCTTCAGGAGCCGGAAGTCATTTGGCTTGGTGACAAAGGCAAGCGCCCCGAGGTCGCGGGCCATGCGTATCTCGCCTTCATGTGAGGAAGTGGTGTACATGATAACGGGCAGGTTCTTGAGTTGGTCATTATTTTTGAAGGAGGCGAGGCATTGCAGACCGCTGAAGACAGGCATACTGATGTCAAGGAAGATCAGGTCCGGCAGGGCGGCCCCGCGGTTAGTCAGGTTATGAACCGCCTCTTTCCCGTCATTGGCGAATTGCAGGTGAACGGTAGGGTCTACTTCTTCCAGGGCATCTCTGAAGAGCTCTACGTCGTCCATGTCGTCGTCGATTAGAAAAATGCTCTGCATAAGGTTTCATTAAATCAGATGGCCGATGCCGCCCTGCAACGGCAGACTGACGTGAAATTCGGAACCTTCTCCTTTTTTGCCGGTGGCCCGGATCTCGCCTCCATGCCGTTGAACAATTTTTTTGCATAGCGAAAGGCCAAGGCCCGTGCCCTCATATTTGTCTTTGGCATTGAGGCGCGAAAAGGTGTCGAAGATATGTTCCGACTGGTCCTGATCAAAACCAATGCCGTTATCCGCAACCTGGATCACCGCCTGGTCTTTTTCTATCGCGGAACTGATATCGATACGGCAGGGCGTTTCCATCCTTGCAAATTTTAGCGAATTGTTAATCAGATTGTAGAAAAGTTGGTACAATAGTAACGGCGCGCCCTCGACCGTCGGCAGCCGGGAATAGTTCAGCTTGGCCTTCTTTTGCAGGATGAGAAGCTCCAGGTCGGATTCGATCGACCGGATCACTTTGTCGAGGTCGACGGGCTCCGTTTCCTGCTGCGTCGAATTGATCGTGGAAAAATGCAGGACCCCTTCGATCATGGTCAGCATCCGGTTGGCGGCGGAGTCGATCTTTTCAAGGTACGCGCGGCCTTTTGCCGAGAATTCCGTTCCGGGGTCTTCCTGCAGTCTGCCGCTGTATACTTTGACTTTCCGCACCGGTTCCCGGAGGTCATGGCTGGCGACATGGGCAAACTGGCGCAAGTCCTCATTCGATTGCTGCAAACTCGTGTTGAGCCGGAGGAGTTCACCGGTGCGCTTCTTTACCTCAGCCTCAAGCAAGCCCGCATGTTGCTCTATCTTGCGGCGGGCTACGACGGTTTCGGTGACGTCCTCTACGACGATCATGATCCTTTCGACGACGCCATTGCGGTTCTTTAGAGGTTGATACGCGATGGTCAGATAGACCGTGTCCGTCCTGCCTTCCCGGAAGAGAAAGGTTTCCTGTTCGTGCATAGAAGCCGCCTCCCCCGTACGGCGGATGTCGTCCAGGAATGCTTTGTAGCCTTGATCCAGGGCTTCCGGCACGACGTCGAACATCGGCCGCCCCATTACTTCCTCGCGGGTATGGCGGATAATCGGGAGGTATTTGTCATTCGCCAGGTCGATGAGGTAGTCCGGGCCGCTCAGGATGATGATGGCAAAGGGAGCCTGCAGGAGGAAACTGCTTAGTTCCTGTTCGACGAGCCGTCTTGCCGAGTTGATCCGCAAGTTCGCGTCTACGCGCGCGATCAGTTCGCGCGCGGAAAATGGCTTGACGAGATAATCGTCCGCGCCCGCCTCCAGCCCTTCCACACGGGACTCTTCACCAGCCCGGGCGGAAAGCAATATGACCGGCGTCGTTTTGAATTCGGGATGCTGCCTGACCTTTTGCAGCAGTCCAAACCCATCCAGTTTTGGCATCATCACGTCGGTGAGTATAAGATCGGGTTTGACGGAGAGCATTTTCAGATAGGCATCCTCGCCGTTGGTAGCGGATACCACTTCGTATTGCCGGGAGAGCAGCCGGCCCATATACTCCCGCATGTCGGCGTTGTCGTCGGCCAGCAGAACGATGAACTTTTTTTTCTCCCGGACCATATCCGTCTCGGACGGGATCGGGAGCTCGGGAAACCCCGCATGCGTCGTGGCATCGGGCAGCCATTGGAGCGATTCACTTACATAGACGGCCCGGTCGCCGGAGCCGCGGACAGTATCGGTTTCGGCAATCCTTTCAGGTGGCAGATGGCCTTTACCCGTGGGAAGTGTCACCGTAAAGGTCGAGCCGGTCCCGGGATGACTTTTCACGTCGATGCGCCCCTGATGGATCCGGACAAGCTCGCGCACGAGCGACAAGCCGATCCCTGTTCCCTCCTGGCTGCGTACCGATGCATTCTCGACCCGGTGGAATCGCTCGAAGATCAGGTCCAACTGACTCTCAGGGATCCCGATACCCGTGTCCTCCACGGAGATCCGGACTTCGCCTTTGCCCTCCCGGACCGATACGGTTATCGATCCCGCCATAGTATACTTGAAAGCGTTGGACACAAGGTTCAGGATGATCTTTTCGAACATGCCGGGGTCCACATAGACCGGTTGATCGACCTGGCCCGGCTCGAGGTGAAGTTGAAGACCGGCCTTCTCGATCGCCGAACGGAAGGAACTTGCCAGTTCCGCCGTATAGGCAACGATGTCGACAGGCGTGAAACGGCCTTCCGCACGGCCCGCTTCTATCCGCGAGAATTCCAGCAGGTTGTTTACCAGTTTTTGCATCCGAAGTGCATTCCGGTGTGCGACCAACAGGCGGTGCCTGTTACCGGCAATGTCATCGGCTTCGTTCATCGCTTCCTCGATCGGACCAAGCAGTAGGGTCAGTGGGGTCCGCAGTTCGTGGCTGATGTTGGAAAAGAAAATCGTTTTAGCCTGATCGATCTCGGCCAGTGCCTGAACTCTTTTCCTTTCCGCTTCCAGGTTGTGTATATTTCCGAAACTGGTGGTTACCTGGTCTGCGAGCAGTGAAAAAAAACCGGTATATTTTTCATCAGGCAGCCGATAGGGATTCAGACCGGTCAAAATGAAGCCGAAAGGGTCTTTCATCCCGCTCTGGATGATCGGGAGGATCACTGCCCGGGTGGGCGGGACCGACCAGGCGCCATGCGGGAGATTGCCAAGATCCCGGGCCGCGTCCTCCAGGATCTGCGGCTGTCTGTTCAGGAAGGATTTGCTGACCGCCAACCCAATCCCGGAATGGTCGTTCAGGGCTATCACCGGCGGCAGTCCTTCGGCATCACGGTTCGACCCGCCGGCTGCCCCTGGCTGTTCGGTATTATTGGCCAGAACGGCATGGTCGCCTGCGATCTGATAAAAAGCGGCGCCCGGAAAATCATGCGGGTTTTCACGGAGGGAGTCGATCGTCCTTTGAATAACTTCGGCGGCGGCCTGAGCGCCGGTAAGATTCTTGCCGAGCCGGGTGAGTGTGTTTAGCTGTCTTTCGCTAATGATCCTGTCCGTATCGTCTGTATTGAAACAGATCATGCCGGCGGTCCCGCCTGTGTCCCCCGGAATGGGCGTGTAAGAAAAGGTATAGTAGGTCTCCTCGGGATAACCGTTACGTTCCATCATCAAAAACTGGGATTCGACATAGGTTCCTTCGTCCATTTCCATCACCTGGCGAAGCATCGGCTCGATGGTCGGCCAGATTTCCCGCCACACGATTTCCGCAGGCTTGCCGAGTGCCCAGGGGTGCTTGCCGCGGACGATGTCCCGGTACGGATCATTATAGAGGTTGATCAACTCCTTTCCCCAGCCGATCCAGATGGGCTGCCGGGAATCCAGCATGATCCTGATACAGGTCCTGAGGTTCTGCGGCCAGGTGTGCACCGATCCGAGTAGGGTCGCCGACCAATCAAATTCCCGGATCCTCCGGCCCATTTCGCCGCCGCCGGACAGGAATTCAGGGATAAATGCTTCCTTTTCGTCGGCCTTGTCAAATCCGTGCTGCAAAATATGGGTTGATTTAGGTTAATATGACGCGCTTGCAAAAACAATGCCCTCCAAAAATAACCTGGAAATGGTTATTTTGCGGTATAATAAGTATGACGTATTTTTGCAGCTCGCCGACAGGCCGTCGCTAAATCGTGATTTTCCGCAATATCCTCCAAGAGTATATCCCGTTTGGGCCATAACCCCCTTTCCCCGTAGCAGCCTTCCATATCCTTGAACGGAAGCAAGCTTTAATTAATACAATGCACGTATGATGAAGATATCCGCGCTCTTGAGACATAGGAGTCTCCCGGTTCTCCTTGTAACCGTATTCTTCTCGGCTTCGTGTAAGAAGAATAATGACGGCCCTTTTGTTGCGCCGTTGGCCAAGCCTGCCTCGGACCTGGAACTGAACTCCTTCACAGCGGACTGGAGCAAGATCGGACCTGCTGTCAGTTATAATTTGTACGTCGCCACAGACACCGGTTTCACGCAGCCGGTGGCCAATTATAACCCGGCTTCGGTAAGGGCCATCGATCAGGTGGTGGCGGGTCTTACGCCCAAATCGACCTATTACTACAGGCTCCAGGCTGTGAATTCGGGCGGGGCGGTCACACCCTTCTCCAATACCGTGGCCGTTACGACCGCGGACACGCTGGACGACCACTATGTCTACATCGGCAGCGGCGACGAGAATTTCTATTGCCTGCTGGCGCTGAGCGGTACGAAGGTTTGGTCGTTCCCGACGAAGGGTGACATCGAGTCGACGCCGACTATGGTTGGCGGGTCGATCTATATCGGCAGTACGGACCAACGGTTGTACTGCCTCGATCCGTTCACTGGTAAAGTAAAGTGGAACGCGCTGGCCAAAGGTGCGGTTATCTCAAGCCCCGCATATAGCAACGGCGCGGTATTTTTTGACAGTTATGCTGGCTATGTTATCCGGGCGGATACGGCTAACGGACACGAGGACTGGAATATTCAGCTGAACGGTAGCCCTCAACTGCTTTTCTCCAGCCCTACCGTGGCAAATGGGCTGCTGTACGTGGGCGGTCAGGATCATAACCTGTACGCGATCGATCCCAATTCTGGTGTGCGGCAGTGGGCGGCGCCCACCAATGACACGATCAATTCGAGCCCGGTCTATAACAACGGGCTCGTCTATGTCGGATGCAGCGACTGGCATATGTATGCCTTCAATGCCAGCAACGGCAACCTGGTTTGGAGAAGCTCTACGGGTGACAGCATCCTTTCTTCGCCCACCGTCGTTAACAATGTTGTGTATGTCGGCAGCTTCGACAACGGCGTTTACGCTTTTGACGCTCTCAACGGGAACAGGTTCTGGCGCGCCCCGACCGGTGGCCGCGTCCAGTCCAGCCCGGTGGTTTCCAATGGTGTCGTGTACGCGGGAAGCTTCGACGGCAAGCTCTATGCTTTCGACGCGAACACCGGGAATCAGTTATGGAGTACAGCTACCGGCGGACGGATCCTGTCGAGTCCCGTGGTTGGGAACAGCGCGGTATATGTCGGTTCGGCCGACCATAATGTATACGCCTTTGACATCAAGACCGGCGCCATCTTGTGGTCCAGCCCTACCGGGGGGCGAATATGGATGGCTTCGCCGCTCGTCTATACATACCAGGGGCAGATTTACCGCGCGGGTGTCAGCGGCGACCAGCAATAGCAGACCCGTCCGCAAGGGAGTAAAAAGGCGGGATTGAAAATGTGCCGTCGGTGTCCTACATTAGTGGTGTGTTACCAAATCCATTCCGCTTTATCGCACTGTCCTGCGCGGCCGCTTTTGCAGCCTGCCATCCCAACGGGAAATTCGACTCCTGGCCCGCATACGGAGGGGTCTCCAACATCCACTATTCGAGCCTGCAGCAAATCGACACCGCAAATGTCTCGCGACTTCATCAGGCCTGGATCTATCACACGGGAGATGCCGACAGCAATTCCCAGATGCAGGTCAATCCGATCGTCATCGGCCACACCTTATATGGGATTTCCCCGATGCTGAGACTGTTTGCGATTGACGCCGCCACGGGACAGCTGAAGTGGAGTTTCGATCCTGCGTCGGTTGCATCGGTAGGTATTCGTTCCCTCAATGTTTCGCGGGGCGTGGCGTTTTACCACGGCAGCGACGAAGATCAGCGACTATTCTTTAGTGCCGGCGCTTCCGTGTATTGCCTCGATCCTGTGACGGGCCGGCTTTTGCCTGGCTTCGGCGATCATGGCCGGATCGACCTGCACGATAATCTCGGGCGGGATGTCAGCGACCTGTATGTCGCGGGGACAACACCGGGTATCGTGTACAAGGACTTGCTGATCATGGGCGACCGGGTCGCGGAAGAGGCCGATGCGGCGCCCGGCCATATCCGGGCTTACGATGTACATAGCGGGAAACTGCGTTGGATATTTCACACGATTCCAGGGCCGGGCGAGGAGGGTTACCGCTCATGGGATGATACGGCGGCCTGGAGGCATTTGGGCGGCGCCAATGTATGGTCGGGTTTTAGCCTGGACGAGGACCGCGGCATCGTCTTCGCGGGCGTGGGATCTTCCAGCTTCGACTTTTACGGAGGCCGGCGGCTGGGTGACGATCTTTTTGCCGACTGTATCCTGGCCCTCGATGCGGAGACGGGGAAACTGATCTGGCATTTTCAGACGGTGCATCATGATGTTTGGGATCGGGATCCGCCGACCCCGCCGGTCCCTGTAACGTTGAAGAAGGATGGGAAGGCGATCGCCGCGGTCGCACAGGTGACCAAGTCGGGATTAGTTTTCCTGCTCGACCGGACTACGGGCAAGCCGGTCTGGCCGGTCGTGGAAAAGCCGGTTCCGGACAGCAGCGAACTGCCCGGTGAACGCCTTTCGCCTACGCAGCCGTGGCCGACCGTCGTCCCGCCTTTCGCCAGGCAAACGGTGACGGCCGCGGACCTGAATACGCTTGTGCCCGATTCTTCCTACCAGGACATCCGCAGGCGGTTCGCGGGCTACCGCTCCGGGTGGTACGTTCCGCCAAGCCGCGAAGGAACGATCGTCTTTCCGGGTTTTGACGGCGGCGCCGAATGGGGTGGTCCCGCCTATGATCCGGAGACCGGTTTGCTTTACGCCAACGCCAATGAAATGCCGTGGATACTGACAATGGTGGATGCCCCGCCGCCGCCGCCGGCCACGGGGACTACAACCGTGGGAAAGGCAGCACGCGCGTTGTATGCCAGCAACTGCATGACCTGCCACGGAACGCGCAGGCAGGGCGGAGGCAACTATCCGGCACTCATTGCCATCAGCAGGAAATACAACCGGGGTCAGGTGCTTACGTTGCTTTCCACCGGTCGGAGAATGATGCCGGCATTCAGACAACTTAGCCAGGCCGAAAAGGAGGCGCTTGCTGCATATATCCTCGACGACGAAGGCCGTCAACGGAAGCCGTTCGTCGATCCGTCGGCAAAGCCCGTGGACCCTTATTCCCATTTGCCCTTTACGACTACAGGATATAACAAGTTTCTCACCAAAGAGGGATATCCCGCCATTCTGCCGCCCTGGGGCACATTGACGGCCATCGATCTGGACAAACCCGCCATCGCCTGGCGGGATACCCTGGGCGATTACCCCGAGTTAAAAGCGCGCGGCATCCACAGCGGAACGGAGAACTATGGCGGACCGGTGGTCACCGCCGGCGGCCTGTTGTTCATCGCGGCGACGAGTGATTCGAAGATCCGCGCCTTCAATAAGCGGACGGGCAAACTGCTGTGGGAGGCGGACCTTCCCGCCGCCGGTTTTGCAACACCCGCGGTCTATTCGGAAAATGGGCGGGAATACCTCGTAATTGCCTGCGGTGGCGGCAAACTGCATAAAAAATCCGGGGACGCCTATGTGGCTTTCGCACTGCCCTAAGGGCCGCAGCGGGAGCCCGGTTTCGGGACCAGGTCACCCGTCCTCCAGGCATCCTTTTGACCCAAAGCTGCGTTTTTGCTAATTTTAGTCCATAAAACCTTTTGCCGGTATGCAAAGAATTTACCAGGGGCCCGTTATCGCATTACTTCTCTGTGCTGCGCTCACTGCATGTCACAACAATAGCCCACAGTCCGCGCCGGCGACCGACTCGGCGGCAGCGCCCGCATCCACCGTATTGAAGGAGCAGACCGTTTCCGTCCCGGTAGGTGGGGATACGCTTATCTGTTATGTCGCTTACAACGATTCGATCAGGGGCAAAAGACCGGCTATCCTGGTGATCCCGGAATGGTGGGGACTGAACGAATATCCCCGCATGCGGGCCCGAATGCTGGCGCAATTGGGCTATGTGGCCATGGCAGTGGATATGTATGGCAATGGCCGGGTGGCGGACAGCCCTTCGGCAGCGCAGGCTTACGCCATGCCCTTTTACCGGAACCCGGAAAAGGCGAAGGTCCGGATCGATTCCGCGATGGCTAAATTGAGAACATTCGACGTGGTGGACACTGCCAAAATCGGCGCGATCGGCTATTGCTTCGGGGGCGGTGTATTGCTGAACACTGTCCGGCTTGGCGACGACCTGAAAGGGATCGTCAGCTTTCACGGGAACCTGATCGGCGTGCCGCCCGGTAAAAACCTCCTGAAGACCAGGATACTTGTCTGTCACGGAAATGCTGATCAATTCGTTACGCCAAAGGATGTCGCGCAATTCAAAAAGCAAATGGACTCGCTTGGCGCCCCATATACTTTTATAGGTTACGACAGCGCTACGCACGCGTTCACTAATCCCGCGTCGACTGCGACCGGCGAGAAATTTCACATGCCGATCCGGTACGACCCGAAAGCAGATACCGCTTCCTGGAATGCGATGAAAGGCTTCTTCGCGGACCTGTTTGGCAAATAGCGCCGGCCGTAGAGGAAATTCCCCATTTCGGTTTGCATGCTATTTGTACAGGAGAGTGTATGGCTACGCCGATCGCACTCGATGACACGCTCCATTGGTATAAAGATGCTATCATTTATGAGTTGCACATCAAGGCATTTTGCGACGGGGATGCCGACGGGATCGGGGATTTCCAGGGCCTGTTGCAAAAGCTTGACTATTTGCAGGACCTGGGAGTGACCGCGATCTGGCTCCTTCCTTTTTATCCGTCCCCCCTCAGGGACGATGGTTACGACATTGCCGACTATTACAGCATTAACCCTTCCTATGGGGACATCGGACAATTCCGCCACTTGTTGAAAGAAGCGCACAAGCGAAATCTAAAAGTAATTACTGAACTGGTCATCAACCATACGTCGGATACGCATGCCTGGTTCCAGCGGGCAAGACAATCGCCAAAGGATTCAAAAGAGCGGGCATATTATGTATGGACGGACGATCCCGGGCAATACAAGGATGTCCGGATCATTTTTCAGGATTTCGAACACTCCAACTGGACATGGGACCCGGTCGCCGGACAATATTACTGGCATCGTTTTTTCCATCATCAGCCCGACCTAAACTATGATAATCCGGCGGTGCAGGAAGAGGTGTTCCGTATCATCGACTATTGGTGTAAGATGGGCGTGGACGGGTTCCGGCTGGACGCCGTTCCTTACCTTTTCGAGCGGGAGGGAACCAATGGAGAAAACCTGCCGGAAACCCATGCCTTCCTGAAACTTCTTCGGCGCCACCTGGACGAGAAATTCCCGGGAACAGTGTTGCTGGCGGAAGCCAATATGTGGCCGGAAGAATCGGCTTCATATTTCGGCAATGGGGACGAATGCCACATGAACTACCATTTCCCGGTCATGCCGAGGATGTTCATGGCGCTGCAAATGGAAGATCATTATCCCATCACCGATATCTTCGATCAAACGCCGCCGATCCCGGCGACCTGTCAATGGGCGATCTTCCTGCGTAATCATGATGAATTGACGCTCGAAATGGTCACTGACGAGGAGCGCGACTATATGTATAAAGTCTATGCACGCGATCCGAAAGCCAGGATCAACCTCGGCATCCGTCATCGCCTGGCGCCGCTTCTGGACAACAACCGGCGGAAGATAGAATTGCTCAATTCGCTGCTCTTCGCCCTGCCCGGCACGCCGGTCATCTATTACGGCGACGAGATCGGCATGGGTGATAATTTTTACCTTGGCGACAGGGACGGGGTCCGGACGCCCATGCAGTGGTCGCCGGATCGCAATGGCGGCTTCTCGACGGCCAATCCCCAGAAGCTGTACCTTCCGTTGATCCTCGATCCGGAATATCATTACGAGTCAGTCAACGTGGAAACCCAGCGGAGCAATACTTCGTCGCTGTTCTGGTTCATGAAGCGGCTGATTGCCGTGCGGAAGAAGTTCCGGACGTTCGGACGGGGCGACCTTAAGTTCATGAATGTCGAGAACCCCAAGGTGCTGGTATTTACAAGGACCTACGAGGAAGAAACGCTTCTGATTATCGTCAATCTTTCGAAGTTCTCCCAGGCCGCGGAGGTAGACCTGATGGCGTACAAAGGATTCGTCCCCGTCGATATCTTCAGCAGGAACCGGTTTCCCGTGATCCGCGACGACGGGCTGTATTTCTTTACGCTCGCACCGCATTCCTATCAGTGGTTCGTGCTCGAAAAAGCCCACCCGGAAATGGATGAAGAGGCGCCACTGCCGTTAATGCTCATCCGCCATTGGGATGGCCTGCTCGAGGGTTCGTCCCACAAACAGTTGGAGAACACGGTGCTTCCCCGTTACCTGGTCCGGGCCAAATGGTTCATCCCAAAGGAGAGGAACCAATATGCGGTGTGCATCGCCGATTATACACTCAGCCCTTTCGCCGATCCGGCTGCTCCGCCGGTATATTGGCTCCTGCTGGAAATTACAGGTGACGACGGGGTTCCCGGTTTGTACCAACTGCCGGTATCGATGGTCCGCGAAGAGGCGGCGAAAAAACTAGCCGAGACCTTCCCGGAGTCCTTGATCGCCAACGTCCGGTCGGAAGATGGGGAAGGAGTGCTTGTGGATGCCTTTTATACAGCGGAATGGCAGGTTGCGCTGATCGAGAGGCTTGCCGCACACCGGCCCAGCCACTCTGCAACGGCACACGTCGAATTCGACGGCAACGGCCGGGTGAAGAAATACTTGCAGGAAGCGGTGGCGGTAGCGCCGAAGATCCATACATCGGATTTGTACAACACGGCGATTGCCTTCGACAATAACCTGTTTTTGAAGTTTTATCGCCGGGTCGAGCGATCAGTCAATCCCGACCTCGAGATGACCCGGTACTTATCCAGGGAAGGCGGTTTTGCATTCCTGCCGGCATTCGTCGGATCGATCGAGTGGAAGGACAAGCGCGGCGGTATCGTGCTGGGCCTTTTGCAGGAAATGGTCGAAAACCACGGCGACGGCTATGGATACTTCCTTGAAAGGATCAACAACTATATCGAACGGATCCTGGCCGGTGAAAAGAAGGACGATTCGCGACCCGGCTCGCCCCCCGGTTCCGCACCGGCACAACCTGTCCAGTTGGAGAGGCTTGGCACTCTCGCTGATCCGCTTGCTTTCGAAGAGCTTTCCGAGGCGATTCAGGTGTTAATTGGCGCTCATACCGCCGACCAGGCTCGATTGATCGGGCTTCGCACGGCGGAGATGCACCTGGCGCTGGCATGCGCGACGGGGAAAGAGTTCAAACCCGAACCGTTTTCACTCCACTACCAGCGGTCGCTTTTCTCCTCCATCCAGTCCCTGGTCCGGGAGACCTATCAAATACTTGGCCGTAACCGGGCTTCGCTGCCGGCGGAATTCAAGGACAGGGTGGAAAGGATGCAGGCATACCGCCCCGAGCTGCTGGCAACGCTGAAGCAGATCTATGCCAGGAAGCTCGATACGGTAAAGATCCGGATCCATGGTAATCTTCAGTTGCGTCAAATCCTTTTGACCGGAAAGGATATCGCGATCAATGACTTCAGCGGCGATCCGAACTTGACTTTCAGCGAGCGGCGGCTTCGCCGGTCGCCTTTCGTCGACCTGGCTTCAATGATCGCCTCCTTCCACGAGGTCGCGTTCCAGGGGTTCCTGTATAACCAGCAACTGCACGAAGCAGAGGCCCGGCGGTTATTGCCCATGGCGGGCTTCTGGGCGCACTATGTCAGCGGTTTCTTCATGCGTGCGTACAGAGAACGGACGAATGGGTCGGCGCTTGTTCCGGCACAGCAGGCGGACTTCGAACTGTTGATCCGGTATTTTCTCGTACAGAAGGCCATCGTAAATTTTTCGAGATACCTGAAACAAGATCCGCGGCGGCTTATCATTCCCGTTACCATGTTGCGGTCGGTGTTGCGGACCCAGCCCGACAATACGGCAAGCGTGCCCAAGCCAGGCGGTTCTCCTTCGGCCAGCGCTCCGTCGATGGCCAGCTGATCAGAACAGGGTGCCCTGGACGACCGCCGGTGAGGCCGGTCGCGCGGTGAATTCCCGAAGTCGCCGCACGCCTGTGCCCGCGCAGCCTGAATAAGCTCCGTCGATGGCATACAACTCCGTTTCGCGATCCCGGGAGGCGACTACGATCCTGGTTCCCGAGGCTTCCTGTTCGAACATCGCCCGGACGAGTTCCGGCCGGTTGTTGTCCCGCGACAAATGGGCAGGAAAGAGATGGCTCATAAAGGCCGGACGATGCTGGACAAAGAGGTCGAATGCCTGCCTGTTGGAGAGATGACCATGACCACCGCGGATTCGATTTTTTAGAAAATGCGGATATCTGCCCTGCTCGAGCAGGTGTTCGTCGTAATTCGTTTCAAGGAAGGCGGCGTGGCATTGCCGGAAATGGTGGATCAGCCCGTCGCAGACCCCGCCCAGGTCGGTAAAAACACCGATGCGAACGGAGGGCGAGGAGACCACGAAACTGCAGGGGTCGGCGGCATCGTGCATCTTGGGAAATGGCGTCACGGTCAATGCGCCGATCGCGACCGGCACAGCGGTATCCAATTTTCTCACCAGGTGTGCATCGGGCGGGGTTCGGAGCTGCTCCCGGGTGCCCTCGCTGATGTGGACAGGTAACTGATAGCGCCTGGATAAGACTTCCAGGCCCCTGATATGGTCATCGTGCTCGTGGGAAATGAAGATTCCCTTAACCGTCGATAGCGATAGACCCAGTCGCCGCATTCTTCGTTCTACTTCTCTGCAGGGTATACCAGCATCGATGAGTACGGATTCCTGTTCCGAGCCGATATAATAACAATTGCCGTTGCTGCCGGAATTCAGAGAGGCGATATAGAGTGTCATGCGTAGCGCAAAAATAGTCAAAATGGCCGACCGGCCGTCGGGCTGATTGCACCATCGACGACGCATGGATAACTATGTCGTTTGCGGCGGAAGCCGTCCGGCATGGACACATATACGCATGGCCGTCCTGAAGGGGCTTTGATTTCGACCGGATCGGGAATACGCATGGCGATGCGGCCACGGGCTCCGGGCGTTCCGGGGGCATGGGATGGATGCAGAGCGGAAGATGCCTGCGGCGGTAACGCAGGAGGAGGTGAAGCGGCTGCGAGGACCGCCGGAGGTGAAGCAATGGCCGGCGCCGCCGGCCGGGATGGCGGTGCCTGGGCGGGAAGGTTCGCGGGCAGGGCGGACCTGATCAGTCCGCGCCAGCCCAGCCAGCAGCCCAACAACATGAACATGCTGCCGTGGAGGTGGATGATCTCTCCCGAAGGGTAGGGAAGGACGAGGTCGGCGCGGATGCCGAAGGAGTCCAGCCCGTTCCTTACGACCTTTGGCAGCAGCGGGCTCAACGCGCCGAACAGGCCGCCGGCCGCCACTGCAATGATCAGCAAAAGCCACCACCAACCGAGTATTCCCCAGCCCGGCCTGCGAATCTCACCCGGTGGCTTCTCCCTGCCGCGACCGGTCCCTGTCAGGCCACAAAACATCAAAAATGCAAACCCCACCGGCAGCCAGTCGATGGTCAGCGGCGCTTCCAGCGGAATGTCCAGGAACACGACCATAGGACGGACGCCGCCGGCCAGGCCGAACAAAGGGAAAAAGGCGGCAATTGCCTGCTCCAATAATATGGAGATCAGCAACAGGGCGATCACCAGCAAGCGGTGCCCTCTCCGCGCGCTAAAGGAGTACATAAATGGTTTTTTCGGATGACTAACTTAGATTCGACCGTGTAGAGCGGTATTCATGGGAGCTTGGGGAATGGATGCGGTAAGAACGGTGGGCGAGGCGGACGAATTATGGCCCGTTTCCCAATAATCCGTTAAAATGGCATTCGCCAATGCGCCCCTTTTTCGTATCTTACCGCAAACAAACCGATCATGGCCGACCATTCCGCCGCCGACAAGAATCCACTGCCCTCCCTGGATGTCTGGGAGGACGATCTGCTGGAACGATACCCCGATCCCCGTGCGATCGCAAAAGGGAAGACCAGCGAGGAATACAGGAACTACAGCTCGCCGGGGCGCGACTCGGTCCGCGAATTCTACCGCCTGAATCACCAGTATCAGACATACGGCTTCGTACTCGAAAAGAAAGCCGAGTTCCTGGGCTTTGGCAAAAAGGAAATGTCGGTTTGGTCGGCGTTCGATTTTCTTAATCAACTGGTGGACGATTCCGACCCGGACACCGACCTGGATCAATTCCAGCATCTGCTGCAAACTTCGGAGGCGATCCGTGCCGACGGGCACCCGGACTGGATGGTGCTGGCGGGGCTTTTCCACGACATGGGTAAGGTCTTGTGCCTTTTCGGAGAGCCGCAATGGGCGGTTGTCGGGGACACGTTCCCGGTAGGTTGCGCCTGGTCCGACAAGATCGTTTACCCGGAATTCTTTGCTGCCAATCCCGATTCCGACGACCCGGTCTACAGCACCAGATATGGCGTCTATTCACATGGTTGCGGCCTTCGCAACGTCCATTTGTCCTGGGGCCATGACGAATATGTATATCACATGCTGAAGGACTACCTGCCCGAGCCTGCGCTGTATATGCTTCGGTACCATTCCTTTTACGCGCAGCATCGCGAACAGGCATACGACCATTTGCTGGACGACCATGACCGGGAAATGTTCGGGTGGGTCCGCCTTTTTAATCCCTACGATCTTTATTCCAAGAATCCCAATCCGCCGGACTGGAAGGAGTTACGCCCCTTTTATGAAGCGCTGGTGGCCAAATACCTCCCGGCGACGCTGAAATTTTAACCATGGTTTTTCATCGCAGGCAGTTCCTTCCGCTGATCTTACTGTTTATTGCAACTGCTGCTCAGGCACAGTTCGCCACCGGTCGCCGGCACGACAATTTCGATGCGGGGTGGAAGTTCCACCTGGGCCATGCGACCGATCCTCACCGGGATTTCAACTATTCCATCGCAAATATTCTCGCCAAGACAGGCGAGGCGGCCAACACCTGCATCCGTGCGGATTTTGACGACCGTTCGTGGGAAGATGTACGGCTGCCCCATGACTGGGCGGTGTCCCTCCCTTTCGTACACGTGGATAACGGTGATGTGGATGCCCACGGCTATCACGCAGTTGGCGCGCTGTTCCCGGAGAACAGCATCGGCTGGTACCGGAAGCAATTTACCATATCGCCGGCTGACTCCGGAAGACGCTTCGTTCTGCGGTTCGACGGCATTTTCCGCGACAGCAAGGTGTGGATCAACAATTGTTATCTGGGGGGACATTTCAGCGGCTACGGAAGCGCGGCCTATGATATTACCGATTTTCTCCGTTTCCATGGGCGGAACGAAATTGTCGTACGCGTGGACGCAAGCCAGTATGAAGGATGGTTCTATGAAGGGGCCGGCATCTACCGGCATGCATGGCTGGATAGTTATCCCAACGTCCATATCGCAGAGCCCGGCGGCGTCTTTGTACATACCGCCATGTCCGGCGATCGGGCTACCGTCTCGATCCGGACAAGGGTAGTCGACGAGGAAATCCGGCCTTCTTCGGCGACCGTCATCGCCTATGTGACCGACCGCGAGGGGAACCGCCTTGCACAGACCCCCTTGAATGCGCTGTCTCTGGAAACGGGAAAAGACGGGCTTGTGACGGCGTCGCTTGACCTGCCCCGGCCAAGGCTTTGGTCCCTCGAAGATCCCTACCTGTACCGGGTTGTCGTGTTGGTGCGGTCTGATGGCGGGGCTGTCGACAGCTTGAAAATAAAGTTTGGGATCCGAACCATCCGCATCGACAAGGACTCGGGTCTGTTCGTGAACGGCAAGCCGGTCAAGGTTCACGGCGTCTGCTGTCATCAGGATCACGCAGGTGTGGGGAGCGCATTGCCGGACTACCTGCAATACTACCGCATCACGCTCCTGAAGGAGATGGGCGCCAATGCCTATCGCACCAGCCACAATCCGCCGACCCCCGAGCTGCTCGACGCATGCGACAGTCTTGGGATGCTGGTCCTCGACGAGGCGCGATTGCTCAACAGCGGACCGGAATACGGCGGCGAATTCGAACGGTTGATCCTCCGCGACAGGAATCACCCGTCCGTTTTTATGTGGTCGATCGGAAACGAAGAATGGGTGATCCAGGAATCCGATATGGGAAAGCGGATCGCGCAGACGCAGATCCTCCGCCAGCAGGAGCTGGATCCTACCCGCACCTGTACATATGCCGCCAACGTCGGGAATGAGTACAAAGGTGTGAACGAAGTCATTCCGGTCCGCGGGTTCAACTATAATCTCGGTGGCCTTGACGCCTATCGGGCCGCTCATCCGGACCAGCCCATCATCGGGACAGAGGTGGCGAGCACTGTCTCGACGCGCGGCATTTATCGAATGGATACGATCAATGCGTATGTTCCCGACTACGACAGCGTAGCGCCCCCATGGGCAAGCACCGCGGAATATTGGTGGCGGATCGCCGCGCCCAGGAAGTGGTTCATGGGCGGCTTTGCCTGGACGGGTTTCGACTATCGCGGCGAGCCGACTCCATTCAGTTGGCCCGATATCAACTCGCACTTCGGAATCATGGATATGTGCGGTTTCCCCAAGACCGTTTACTACTATTATCAGTCCTGGTGGACCGACAGGGACGTGCTGCATATCGCTCCGCACTGGAATTGGAAGGGCAGGGAAGGACAGTCTATCCCGGTGTGGGTGAATTCCAATGCGGAAGAGGTCGGGTTGTTCCTGAACGGAAAGTCGCTCGGGAAGAAAGTCATGCCGCGCAACGGCCATCTCGAATGGATCGTCAAATATGCTCCGGGCAGGCTGGAGGCAGTCGGATACCGGGAGGGCAGAAAGTTGACCGCGGTGACGGAGACAACGGGAGAGCCGGCCAGGATCGTCATCCAACCTACACGCGATGCGCTTAGTTCCGATGATGAGGACGCCGTCGTGTTCAACATAACCGTTGTCGACAAAGCAGGCCGGGAGGTCCCCGATGCTGCTGACCTCTTGCATTTTTCGGTTAGCGCAAATGCCAGGATCATCGGTGTGGGAAACGGCGATCCCAGCAGCCATGAGCCCGACAAATGCGCCGACGGCGGCTGGCAGCGGCATCTTTTCAACGGAAAATGCCAGGTCATCGTCCGCCCGGATTCGGATCAGCCAACGGCGGGCATGTTGGACTTCCGGGTGACCGCAGAAGGACTAACCTCCGCGGCTGTCAGGATACCGCTCATCGCTCCCCGTTGAATTTTCTACAACGGTCATACACCGACTACATTTCCTCCCCATTTCCCATTATTCCCCCAGCTCCATTTTTGGAAAAACGGTCCCGGATTGGGAAAAAATTATGTCTCATAATATATATAAGCATTTAACGTTCAATCGTTTGAATTTGCGGAATGACTGTTGAAAATAGTTATCCGGTAATCATTCAATATCATTTGAAAAATGCGCTTTATGAAGAGATGTATACTCTTTGGCGGAATATTGTTGCTGGTGCAAGCCTTGCAAGCGCAAATCTCCTATACCTGGACCGGCGCGACTTCAACATCCTGGACCACCGCAACGAACTGGTCTCCCGCCGGCGTGCCCGGCGCGGCCGACAATGTCACGATCGTGACGGGAACCAATACCTGTAAACTTGCGGCGAGCGTAAGCATCGGTAACCTCACCCTGACCAGCGGAACCCTCGATCTGAATGGCGGAACGCTTACAGTCAACGGCTCAAACGCTCAGTTCACCGCCGGAACGATCCAGAACGGAACCCTTACGGTTACGGGCGCCACCACCACAAGCTTTGGCAACGGTCCGGTGACCATGAATTGTATCGTCAACATCACATCGGCGGCGTTTACTTCAAGAAATACGACCTTCCAGGCGGCGACATCCATCACCAAAACAGGGGCTACCAATGATGCCAGCGCCGGCGGCAATACGTTCAATGGCGCGCTGACGGCAACCAACGCGGGTTCAGGCTATCTGATGTTTGGCAACGGGACCGGCGACCAGTTCAACGCGGCAACCGCGTTCAACAATACCGGCTCGGCCAATATCTGGGTGGGCTATAGCGGGACACCCAGTGTCTTCAACGGCGTGACGACGTTCACCAATACGCCGGCAGCCGCTGCCGGGATCTATGTGAGCTGGAACGCGACCGGCACTTACTTTTATAATAATGTCTTTGTCAATTCGACGTCGGGGAATGGTGTGCAATTCTGCGGCGGTAATTCCACGGCCAGCGCGACGCTGAACGTCGGATATTCGATATCGGCCGGAGGTACCGGGTTTACTGCAGGTACCTTACTCCTTCGCCAGTTCACTGCAGCAGCGGCGACGGGCCAGACCATTAATCTGGCCGGTACCGCAGCCCTGCAGATTGGACCATCATCGGTATTCAACGGCTCCCTGACTGCCACCGCGCCGTCCGTTTTGCTGAACGGCGGAACGTTCAACGGGCCGACTGTATTCACCAAGACCGGGGCGAACGGCGACGCAGGCCAGGGCGGGAATATATTCAACGCGATCTGTTCTATCACCAATAGCGGCAGCGGCTACTGGCTCACGGGGAATACGAATCCCGACACCTGGAATGCCGATGTAACCTTCACGGACAACGGTTCTGAACGGCTGTTGCCCGCCTGGAACAGTGTCGGCAACCAATTCAATGGAAATATTTATGTCAATACGTCGGGCAGCGCCACCGGCATCGCATTCTGCGGTGGCAGCACCACGGCAACCGCCATTCTGGCCGCGGGAAAGACGATCGCGGCCGGCCCCGGCGGACTGACAGCCGGCTACCTGACCCTCCGGCAGTTCACACAGCTCGGGACGGCTGCGGTCAATCTGACGGGCACGGGTGCGGCAGTTCTAAACCTTGGACCCGCGAGTAGCTTCGGCGGTGTCGTTACGGCGACCGCTCCCGACATCTGGGCGCAAGGCGCAACATACAACAGTGCGGTTACATTCACGAAGACCGGCGGATCGAGCAACCATAACCAGCAACAACAGAACATCTTTAATTCCACGGTTACGATCAACCAGCAGAGCAATGGCGGGTATTTTATGCTGGGCTATAATTCGAACGACCTTTTCAACGACAATCTTACCGTCAACTCTACAGGCACTGGCGGAATTTACCTGGGCTGGACCGGCGGGGGGACGAGTTCGCCGACGCTTGCGGCCGGCAAGACGATCCAGGTCGGCGCAGGCGGTTTCAGCGCTGGCTTCCTGTACCTCAACGGATTCACGGAACTTGGGAGCGCCCCCATTAATCTGTCTTTCACCGGCGCAAGCACGTATTTTGCAGTCGGGCAATCGTCGTTGATCGGCGGGAACCTGACGATCAATTCGCCCGACGTTTATTTTAACGGCGGGACTTTCAATGGAACGGTAAATGCCACCAAGACCGGCGGCAACAATGACTACGGCTCCGGCGGCAATACCTTCCAGGGTGTTTCGACTTTCACGACAACGGGCGCCGGTAACCTTAACTTTGGCAATGGCAACCCGGATACCTGGAACAACACGGTCAACTTCAACAGCAACGGCACCGGTTATATCGGCCCGTGCTGGAATTCGGCCGGACAGTTCAACGGCAATATTGTGGTAAGCAGTACGGGCTCGGCTACCGGCGTCTATTTCTGTTTGGGTTCCGCTGTCGCCACGGCTACCCTGGCCAACGGGAATTCCATATCGGTGGGAGCGGGCGGATTTTCTTCCGGGACGCTGCTACTGCGGCAATTTTCGCAGCTTGGCCCGACGGCGACCAACCTGACATTGACGGGGGCCACGACCTTATTGCAGATCGGTCCTTCGTCCGTCTTTAACGGAAATTTTACGGTTACTTCGCCGCGCATTCAGGTCAACGGCGGCACGTTCAACGGGACGACCATCCTGACGAAGAATGGCGCGACGGGGGAATGGTCCTCCGGCGGGAATACCTTCAACTCCACGCTGACGATCAATCAGCAGGGTGGTGGCTACTTCGGGTTTGCCAACAGCAACCCGGACATTTACAACGGAGACGTATATGTTAACAATAACTCCACGGATCGCGTCATTTTCGCCAACAACAGCAGCGGCGGAAACCAGTTCAACGGAAATATCATCCTGACACAGACCGGCAGTTCACAGGGAATTGCATTCGGGTGGAGCGGGACCACCTCCATCACCCAGGCGGCAGGTAAGTCCATTACGATCGGGGCGGCCGGATTCAGCACGGGCTATTTGCAAATCGAACGGTTCACCCAGCTTGGGAACTCTCCGGTCACGCTGAACCTGACGGGGACGACGACCTCGGTCACCTTCGGGCCGTCGGCGGTGATCAACGGAGCCGTCACGACAAGCAGCGGCGCCATACTTTTCAACGGCTGCACTTTTAACGGCACCGTCAACGCCACCAAGGTAGGCGCGACCAACGACTATAGCACCGGTGGTAATATCTTCAACGACACCACCACGATCACCGACGCGGGCTCGGGCTATATTGCGCTGGGCGACAACACGCAGGACCAGTTCAACAGCGTATCCACTTTCAATAATACGGGCAGCGCGAACATGTATATTGCCAACAGCAGCAGCAACAATATATTTGCCGGGACAGCGACCTTTAACAATGCACCGACGGGAAACAACCTGATCTATGTCAGCCAGAGCTCGGCGGGTACCGTTTTCAATGGCAATATAGTTGTCACTTCAACCAACGGTCAGGGTGTCTATTTCTGCAGCGGTAGTGCGACCGCCACGGCTACTTTGTCCGCGGGGGATACGCTGGAAGTTGGATCCGCCGGATTTTCCGCCGGAACCCTCTACCTGCGGCAATTTACCGCGCTCGGCGCCGCGCCGACCAACCTGAATCTGACGGGGGCGACCACACTCCTGCAGGTGGGGCCTTCCTCCGCGTTCGGCGGCGATTTCACGGCAGTCTCGCCGCGAATTCTGCTGAACGGCGCGGTCTTCTCGGATACCACCATCCTGACCAAGACCGGCGCTACCGGCGAATGGTCGACAGGAGGCAATACCTTCAACTCCGCTCTGACGGTCAACCAACAGGGTGGCGGCTTTTTTGGCTGGGAAGGAAGCGCGCCGGATATCTTCAACGGTGACGTATATGTCAACAACAACTCTACGGAACGGGTCATTTTCGCCAACAATGCCGGCGGAGGCACTCAATTCAACGGCAATCTCATCCTGACCCAAATTGGAAGCTCGGTCGGGATTGCGCTGGGCTGGAGCGCGAGTACCAGCGAGACGATGGCCGCCGGGAAGACGATCCTGATCGGGGCCGCTGGTTTCACGGCGGGGTACCTGCAGATCGAACGTTTCACGCAGCTTGGAAATGTGGCTGTGAACCTGCCGCTGACCGGGGCCAGCGCGCTTACTCTCGGCCCTGCCTCGGCCATCGGTGGAAATCTGACCTCTACGAGCGGGTCGCTGTATTTTAACGGCTGTACGTTCAGCGGGGTGGTCAGTGCCACCAAGACCGGGACGACCAATGACTATAGCGGCGGTAACAATATTTTCAACGGCGTGACCACGATCACCAACACTGGATCGGGCTATATGGTATTCGGCAACGGCAATTCGGACCAGTTCAACAACGACGCGACGTTCAACAATTCCGGAAGCGCCAGCATGTACGTCGCCTATAACAGCTCCAATAATGTGTTCGGCGGCACGACGACATTCAACAATTCGCCGACGACCAACCAGATCATGTCGGTCAGCCAAGCGTCTGCGGGGACGGTCTTTAACGGCAATATCGTGGTTACCTCCACCAACGGTCAGGGCGTACAGTTCTGTAGCGGCAACGCGACCGCGACAGCCACTTTGTCACCGGGCTATACTATTTCGGTCGGCGCGGCCGGCTTCTCCGCCGGCACCCTCCTGCTCCGCCAGTTCACCCAGTCCGGCGGTACAGCGCAGAGCCTGACGCTGACCGGGACCGGCATTCTGACCTTTGGCCCCCAGTCGGCGATCGGCGGGAATATCGTCACAGTGAGTCCCTCCTTGTTTTACAACGGCTGCACTTTCGGCGGCACGGTGAATTCGACAAAGAACGGCGCTTCCAGCGACGGTTCGCAGGGGAATAACACATTTAATGGTGCTTTTACGGTCACCAACACGGGTGCGGGCTATCTCCTGATGGGTAATAGCAGTCCCGATACGTGGAACTCCACCGCGGTCTTCAACAATAATAGCAGTGCGAGCCACCTGTATGTCGCCTATAACAGCGCGGGAAATACCTTCAACGGGGATGTGACCTTCAATAATCAGCCGGGCGCCGCGGGGTTGTGGATCTACAGCAACTACTTCGGAACGAATACGAACTTCAACGGAAATATCAGCGTCCAGAATGTGGGCGGGGGCGGGGTGTATTTTGGGCCCGGCACCGGGAACGCAACGTTGACCAACGGGTCGGTCAGCGTCGGAGCCGCGGGATTCGCCACGGGCGGACTGATCTTCCGGAATTTTACGCAGTCTGCCGCAGGCACGGCACAGACCATTACCACGACGGGCAGCAGTTATATTCAATACGGTCCCGGCTCGGCTTTCAGCGGGCCGCTGACTTCGACGAGCCCGAGCCTTTTCTTTAACGGGAGCATATTCAACGGGTCGGTCAATACGATCAAGAACGGGTCGAACAATGACCAAAGCATCGGGAACAATACATTTAACGGCCCTTCGACGATCACCGACATGGGTACCGGGTACCTGATGATGACCAATACGGCGTCCGACACCTATAACGGGAATATGGTCTTTGTTCAGACCTCGTCCGGGAAAGTTTATCCGAACTACAACAACAGCAGCAACTATAACGGGAACCTTACCGTTACCTCGCCGGCAGGGACCGCCATGACTTTTGGAGCAGGCAACGGAATTGCCAACCTCACCGGCTCCGGCGCCCAGACCATCAGCATTACCGGCGGCACACCGACTCCCGTATTCACCCGGCTGATCGTCAACAACGGCAGCGCGACGGGTGTCACGCTCACCAATACGAATATCAATGTCTCCGGTTATATCACCTTTACGGGCGGATTGCTCAATACTACGGCAAGCTATATGCTGGTCATGCTGAACGGGTCCACGACAGCCGCCGGCAATGCCTTATCGACCAGCTATGTCAACGGACCGATGCAATACCAGAAATCCGGCGCCGGGGCCACGACGCTTAACTTCCCTATCGGCAATGGAGCGGATTCCCGGCCGTTCGTGCTGACGGTCGCGCACACCAACGGGACGCTGTATACCTATACCGCACAACTTTATAATGGGAGCGCCTCGGCGCTCAACTGGACCCTTCCGATGACGGTGGACCGGGTTTCACAGGTGCACTACTGGACCATCAACCGGGCCGATGCGGCAGGCAACAACCAACCCACCGCGGGTCTCAGCGGCAGCCAGACGATCCAGCTTTTCTTCGGCATGGATGACTACGTGAATAACGGCGGCACGCTGACGGTTTGTAAGAATGTGTACACCGCCCCGACGACCTGGATCGACATTGGCGGGGCCGGCGGACCGGTCTACAATGCGGGCACGGCGTTGACCGGCAGCATAACATCGACTTCGTTGCCGTCCGCCTTTACTTCCTTTTCGACCTTTACGCTCGGGGATAAGCTCGGCGGTGGAAATGTGCTGCCAATCGGGTTGCTGCGGTTCGCCGCAACAGCCTCCGACAACCAGGTGAACCTGCAATGGGCTACCACTTCGGAAATCAACAACGATTACTTCACCATCGAACGGAGCGGAGATGGGACGCAATTCGACTCGATCGCCCGTGTGGCTACGATGGCGTCAAACGGCAACAGCAATTCGCTGCTGGACTATGAGACGGTCGATCCGCGTCCGCTCCCCGGTCGGAGTTATTACCGGCTGAAACAAACCGATCTCGATGGGAATTCAACCTGGTCCAATGTCGTCACCGTCGACTTTGCCCGGCAGGTCGCGCTCGGGGTGTATCCGAATCCCTCGAAGGGGTCGGTGGTGGTCACCGGCATCGATCCGACAGCAACTTCGGTATGGACGCAGTGGTTCGATCTCGGCGGGAGGATGTTGCGTCAGGCAACGGTCGCTGCAAGCGGCGGAACCGCGCATCTGGCCGTACAACTGGATAATGGCATGTACCTGCTGAAGGTGACCCTGCCCGACGGGACCTCGACCGTACAAAATATCATTATCTTGAAATAACCCGATTTCTGATATTTCAGGTCATAGACCGGCGGCTGTCGACAGTCGCCGGTTGTTTTTCCGGCCGCGGGCTGAGCGCCAACGCGGTGGCCAGGAGTTCGTATGATCGCAACCGGTCTTCTTCAGTTTCCGTGAACGTTGAAACGACAATTTCGTCGACATCGAGTTCGCGCGCCATCGATTCCAATTGCGTTTTTACCTCATCGGGTGTGCCGATCGCCGTGCGCTGACGGTTGAACAGGACCCGCTGCCACTCCTGCGGCGTGTATTCATGAGCGCTCGCGGCGGCTAGACTGGGAATTTCGTCGTACCGGCCCCTCTCGAAATTGTAGAGCCGATAATCGACAAGCGCGCGAATCTCCGCAACCTTTCGCGGGTCTTCCGCGCAGAAGGCAAAAATCCCCATATTGGCGCGAGGTTCTCTCAGGGCTTCCGAGGGTCTGAATCGTTCGCGATAGATCTTCACTGCTTCCTGACCGCCAACGGGGTTAATGAAGCGGGCAAAAGACAACGCCATGCCGAAGTGGGCTGCCAGGTAGGCGCTCTCTCCGCTGGACGTCAGCATCCAAAGTTCAGGCCGGGTATCGATGCGAGGAATCGCCCGTACCTTCCCATCGAAGTTGCCGGGCGCAGGCGTGTCGCTGAGGAAGGCGTTCAGGTCGCGGATCTGCGCGATATAGGCCTGAGGATCGAACTGGTTCACAGGATTGAGCAACTGGGCTGTCAGCCGGTCCCCGCCCGGCGCCCTGCCGATCCCAAGGTCGATACGACCCGGATACAGCGCCTCCAGCAGCCTGAAATCTTCGGCTACTTTCAGGGCGCTGTGGTTAGGAAGCATAATGCCGCCCGACCCCAAGCGAATGCCACTCGTTTCTGCCGCAAGGCGCGCAATCAGGATCTCAGGAGACGCGCCTGCAAGCGTAACCGTATTGTGATGCTCCGAAAGCCAATAACGGGTATAGCCGAGCCGGTCCGCGAACCGGGCCAGCCGGATGGTCTCCTGGAGGGCTTCCGGCGCATTGCTGTTCGGGCGGATGGGACTTTGGTCCAGCACGCTCAGTCGGATCGGGGGAGGGAGAGACATACGATCTTCTAACAATAATTTGCTTTTGTGGTTGAATCGCTGTATCTTCGATTCATAATGATATCATTTTGATATCACAAAAACCTTCATTATGAGCACCCCTGTTATTCATTCCGAGAAAGTCCGGCGGCCGGCATCCGGTTATCTGATGCTGGTCGCCCTCCTGGTCCTGATCGCCTGTTTGATCTACTTATCCACGAAAATCGGTCCCGAGGACCGCGGCTGGGTCGTGCTCGCAGGCCTGGTCATCCTTTTCCTGCTTAAGGGCCTGGTGGTGATTTCGCCGAATAATGCGAAGCTGTTATTACTTTTTGGTGCGTACCGCGGCAGCATACGGCAAAGCGGGCTCTTCTGGATCAATCCTTTTTACCAGCGAATGACCCTATCGCTGCGGGCACGCAATTTTGAAAGTGAAAAAGTAAAGGTCAACGACAAGACCGGCAACCCGATCATGATCAGCGTCATTCTGGTCTGGAAGGTCGAGGACACCTACAAAGCCTATTTCGAAGTGGACGACTATGTGAATTTTATCAAGATCCAGACGGACTCGGCGGTCAGGCAGTTGGCGGCGTCCTATCCCTATGACCATTTCGAGGACGAAAAGGCGACAGTCACGCTAAGCACCGATTTCAACGAAGTCAACGGCACGCTTGAAAAAGAGATTGCCGATCGGTTATTCCTCGCCGGCATCCAGGTGGTGGAAGCGCGGATAACTTACCTGGCTTATGCCCCCGAGATCGCGCATTCGATGTTAAAGCGCCAGCAGGCTTCCGCGGTTGTCGCGGCGCGGCACAAGATCGTCGAAGGTGCGGTAGGGATGGTCGAAAGCGCGCTCCATTTATTGTCGTCAAAGAATATCATCGAATTGGATGAGGAGAAAAAGGCCGCAATGGTCAGCAATCTGATGGTTGTGCTTTGCGGGGACCGGGAGTCGCAGCCTGTCGTCAATACCGGCACCTTAAATCACTGATGCATGGCGGACAAAAAATCCTTTGCATTGCGGATAGATGCCGGGACGATGCGGGCCATCGAGAAGTGGGCCAACGACGAATTCCGAAGCGTCAATGGCCAGATCGAGTGGATACTGCACAGGGCGTTGAGGGAGTCGGGCAGGGTCCGGCATCCGCCGGAAGGCGAGGGTGGGGAAAAAGAAACGGACCCGAAGGATAACGCGGGTCCGCCAGGCTGAAAATCAACTTATTGTTTTGGCATTCCGCCACCATCTTCCGGCTTCTTACAGCAGGTGGGCAGCCGCTTATAGGCGTCAGGTTCCGCAGTCACGTCATCGGCGTCATATCCGCAGTTGGCGATAAGCGCCTTGATGTTCTCGACATTGGTCCTGTCGGTCATATAGGTCACGGTCGTGGTCTTCTTCTTGTAGTCCACGTTGACCTTGAGGATCCCGTCTTCATGACTCATGTAATTCTCGATCCTTGTCTTGCACATCTCGCACTGGACGGTTGGGGTCTTGATGACCACGGTCTGTTTTCCTTTTTGCTGGGCCACGGTTGCGCCCGCAAAGCCGGTCAGCAACAATAGCATCAATTGTAATTTCTTCATATTGGGATGGGTTGCCTGACTATAAATATAAGGAATTAAATCCGCCTTGCCTATACCCCCTTCCAGGCCGCCGGGTCCTCGCTCCATTTCAGCAGGACCGCTTCTTCGTCCGGCTGCACCAGTTGTTTTTCCATGGCGAGCCGGATCAGCGTAGGATAATTCGAAAGAGAGATATAAGGGACGCCGGCCTCCCGGAAAGCGTCACGGGCAGCAGGGAAACCATAATTGAAGATCGAAACCAGGCCGATCACTTCCAACCCTGCCTGGCGCAGGACGTCCACGACCTGAAGGCTGCTTTTCCCCGTCGAGATAAGGTCCTCCACTACGACCACCGGCCGTCCGGCCTCGTAAAAGCCCTCGATCTGCTGCCCGAGTCCATGCTCTTTCGGTTTGGACCGCACATAGACATAGGGAAGTTTGAGCTGGTCGGCGACCATTGCACCCCAGGCGATACCCGCCGTGGCGACGCCCGCTACCATGGCAGCCTCCGGAAACTGCGCGAACACGACGTTGCAAAGCTCGGATTTGATAAAGTCCCGGATATAGGGATGGCCGAGGATTTTCCTGTTATCGCAGTAGATCGGGCTCGTCCAGCCGGAGGACCAGGTAAAAGGACGGGTGACATTCAGCCTTACTGCCTGGGCCTGGAGCAATCGTTCCGCCACAGCCCGTTCGTTGGTGGTAATGATCTTTTCTGCCATGCTGCGAAAATAGGGAAACTTTCGTCCGCAGGCCTTCGTATCTTACGGGACAATACCCCGCCGGATGGATGTCAAGATCTATTTTAATGACAAGCCGCTGTTCCTTGCCGACGCGCTGACGGAGGAGATGCGCGGCTATGCGCGCCACGACGATGCGGTGCTGATCGACGAGTTCTCACAACCCGCCGTCAATTCGATGATCCATGAAATGCGCCGGGAAAAAGTCCACGCGGGGATATTTCTCCATTCCGATGTTGGTACGTTGAAAAAGGCATTTTGGAAGAAATTCATGCTGGTGCAGGCTGCCGGCGGGCTGGTGTCCAACGGGGCGGGGCAATGGCTGTTCCTGTTCCGTCGCGCCAAGTGGGACCTCCCCAAGGGTAAGCTTGATCCGGGGGAGACGCTGGAGCAATGCGCTTTGCGGGAAGTGAAGGAGGAGACCGGCCTCGCGGAGGTGCGATCGGATGGCCCGTTGCTCGTGACCTATCATACCTATGACGAGAGCGGTCATCATATTCTGAAGGAGACGCACTGGTATCGGATGACCGCACCCGGCAACCAGGCGATGAAGCCACAACAGGAAGAGCAGATCACCGAATTGATCTGGGCCGGCCGGGAAAAGATCGGGACTTTGCTGAAAAATACGTATCCATCCATCCGTGATGTGCTGCGTAAGGCGGAGTTGGGCCAGGATCCTCCAACGCTGCCTGTGTAGTCCCGGCAGGACCGGCTTATTTGGGGATGACCGCCACCGTGAGCCGGCTGATGCATACAAGTTTTTCCCTCTCGTCGACGATCCGGATCTCCCAGACCTGCGTGGTCTTGCCGATATGGACGGGCCGCGCTGTTCCGGTGACGAAGCCTTCCCTGGCGCCGCGGACATGGTTGGCGTTGATCTCCAGGCCGACGGCGTTGTATTTGCTGTGGTTCACCACCATTGCCGCCCCTACGCTCCCCAGGGTTTCGGCGAAAGCTACGGAAGCTCCGCCATGCAGCAGGCCATATGGCTGGCGGGTGCGGTTATCGACCGGCATCCGGCCGCGGATATAGTCTTCGCCCACTTCGGTGAATTCGATCCCGAGGTGTTCTGCCATCGTGTTCCTGCTCAGGGGCTGCAATCGGTCGGCCGTCAGGCCGCTTTCATACCAGATAGGCATTGGTTATTGTTGGTTTGGCTTTAATCCGGCACCATGTTTCGGTTTCAGCGATTGCCCGACAACGTCCGGCAGGAACTGCAGAACGTCTCCGCCATTTCGCAAGACATCCCGTACCAGGGTGGAAGCGACCGACGTGTATTGGGGCAGGCAGGTCAGGAAGACCGTCTCGATATCATGGTCGAGACTGCGGTTCATATCTGCGATCGCCTTTTCATATTCGAAATCGTTGACATAACGGATTCCCCGCAATATAAAGTTCGCGCCCACCTCGCGGCAGCATTTTACGGTAAGACCTTCGTAGATGACCGCGTCGACCTTCGGATTGTCCTTATAAATTGCCTTGATCCACCGGAGCCGTTGCTCTTCGCTGAACATGGGTTCCTTATAGACGTTTCGCCCGATTCCAATGACCAACTTGTCAAAGAGGGGCAGCGACCGGTTGATAATGTCCTGGTGCCCGATGGTGATCGGGTCGAATGTCCCGGGGAAAAGGCCGATGCGTTGCATACACGCGCGTTTTTTTTAGAGTTAGTTGGATGAACGCCCCGCCAGCAAATACAGGACCGCCATCCGGACGGCCACGCCGTTCTCCACCTGGTGCAGGATCAGCGACTGCTTGCTGTCGGCCACATCGCTGTCCAGTTCCACACCCCGGTTGATTGGCCCGGGATGCATGATCACGATCTCCTTGCTGAGGTTGTCCAGCAACCTGCGGTTGACCCCGTACTCCAGGCTGTATTCACGAAGCGAGGAGAACAGCGGCTGGTTCTGCCGTTCCAGCTGGATGCGGAGCACGTTCGCTACGTCACACCATTCGAGCGCCCGGCGAAGATTATATTCCACGCGGATGTCGAAGGCCTCCCTGATGTGAACGGGTATCAGGGTCGGGGGTCCTGCTACCATCACCTCTGCACCCATTTTCTTCAGCAGGTAGATGTTGCTGAGGGCGACCCGGGAATGCATGATATCGCCGATGATGGCGATCTTCCTGCCGGCAAGGGTGCCGAATTTTTCCCGGATCGAGAAGGCGTCCAGTAGCGCCTGTGTCGGATGCTCGTTGATACCATCCCCCGCGTTGACGATGGCTGCGGGAATATGGCGTGCTAGAAAATGCGGTGCCCCGCTGGCGCTATGCCGCATCACCACCATGTCAACTTTCATCGAGAGGATGTTGTTGACGGTGTCGAGGAGCGTCTCGCCTTTGGCAGCCGACGAACCCGAAGCGGTGAAATTGATCGTATCTGCTGAAAGTCTCTTTTCCGCCAGTTCGAAGGATATCCTCGTCCGGGTCGAATTTTCGTAAAAGAGATTGACGATCGTCACGTCCCGAAGCGTTGGCACCTTTTTTATAGGTCGTTGCAGAACTTCCTTGAACTGGGTAGCAGTATCTAAAATAAGTTGAATATCATCCGGTTGGAGATCTCTAATGCCGAGAAGATGTC
>DATNBP010000195.1:0-24792 GCA_035572015.1 Puia sp.
TGTTACGAATGTCGCGGACGAGGCTTTCTGTAGACGGCTTACGAGGCTTTGTTTCCATGTTCATTTGTTTTGAAGTTAATAATGTGGAAACACTACCTTAAGTTACTACATTAACAGTACACTTTTTGCTGACGATTTACATCCTAGCACGAAGGGGTCGACGGACTACGCTTATGACGGAAATGGAAACCTGACATTGGACAATAACAAGGCGATCGCGTCAATCGGATATAATTACCTGAACCTGCCCCAGTTGATCCATTTTAAAGGGAAGGGCAATATCTCCTACGTGTATGACGCAGCTGGCGAGAAACTGGCAAAGATCACGGTCGACAGCACGGCATCGCATTCGGTCCGGACCCTATATCTCGATGGAATGGTCTACCAGCAAACCGGAACTATGGCCAATCCTGGTGGCACCACGGACACTCTGCAATTTATCGCTCATGAGGAAGGCCGCACGCGTTGGGCCTACCATACCTATGTCAACGGCACAAAAGCCTATAAATTCGAATATGATTTCTTTGAAAAGGACCATCTCGGGAATACGCGCATGATGTTGACCCAGGAGCGGGATACCACCAATTACCTGGCAAGCATGGAGTTTCAGTTCCGCGCAACAGAGTCCAAGCTATTCAGCAATATTCAAAGCACGTCTGCTGCATGGACTTCAATGCCAAACTACCAAAACATCCTCAACAACATCCGCTTTGCCTATACCAGCCCGAACGATAGCGTGTCCAAGGTGGATTATACCGGTACCTCTGGCCAAACTACTGGACCCAGCTTGCTTCTGAAGGTAATGAGTGGGGACACCATCATGCCGGCGGTCCAATGCTATTATACCAGCAATAGTTTGACGACCACGAATAGCTCGCTCACCTCGGTGTTGAACTCGCTTGCCGCCGGTATCATGGGGACACCGACCGGCGCCGCAGAAGGGACCCTGGCTGGATATACCTCAAGTTCCGGCCCGGTTTATGGCGCGCTGAACAGCTTCTTGACCTCAAAGGATCAAGCGCCGCCCTCCGGCTATCCGAAGGCGTACCTGAATTGGGTTCTACTCGACGATCAGTTCAATTATGTCAGCGGGTCCAGCGGCGCGGTGGCCACTGCCAGCTCCACTTATCCCGCCAACCAGATGAATCTGGTCGCCCCGGGAGGGCCGGTGGTTATGTCCAGAAATGGCTATCTTTATGTCTGGGTGAGCAATGAGACGCAGGGGTGGGACGTGTTCTTTGATAATTTTACGGTGCAATATAAGCAGGGCCCGGTATTGGAGGAGAATCATTATTATCCGTTCGGGTTGACGATGGCCGGAATATCGGATAAAGCGCTTAAGGCCCAGTATGTGCAGAACCTGTACCGATTTAACGGGAAAGAATTGCAAAATCAGGAGTTTACTGATGGCGCCGGCCTAGATGAGTATGACTACGGCACGAGGCTGCAAGATCCGCAATTAGGGGTTTGGCATGGAATTGATCCCTTGGCGGACAAAGGTCGGAGATGGAGTCCCTACGGATATGCACTTGATAACCCAGTAAGGTTTGTTGATCCGGATGGCATGGACGCCGAAGATGGGACCTCAACTTACGAAGGATATGGAGGAGGTTGGAGCACTCCGACCTATGTTACAATTGAAGGGACTGCCACTATCGAGCCAGGAAAGAAGCCCTCTGGTGGTAATAGTGCAAAGGGGTCGTCCAACAATCAAAGCAGCAGTGATAATAGCAACCAGAATAGCGGTCAACAAGATAGTGGTCCGAATGATATCATTTACACCAGTCATGGGGTGGAGGTTTACAGAGAGAAGACCAACAAGGAAAGTAAGACAGTTGAAGTTGGCGACGACTATTTTTTTGATGATCACGGCAGATTTATCACTTATGGAATAGAGAAAACATCATACGGACCAAAAAACAAGCAATCAAATGCCCCTAACGAAAAGGAGCCCGATGACGCAACAGACAAGGCACTTGAAACCATAAGCAATTACGGGCTTGTCGGGGGAACCATGGCAGCAGTTGTCGACGCTGCAATGAAGGAAGGCGTTGGTGCCGCAGAAGAGCTCGGTAATTTGGGAAAGGTGGCAGGACGGTATGTTAAGGTACTCGGGGTAGCTGCTACCGCGTTAGCCGCGGCACAAACGGCTGCAGATATTAGAAATCACAACTATGGTGCGGCGATAGTTCATGGCCTGGATGCTGTTGCTGGTATCGTAGGCACGTTTGGCGGACCATGGGGCGCAGCAATTTCGGTCGCATATGGATTTAGTAGATCATTTTGGGGAAACTAGATACAATAACTATTTAACTCTTTCTGTTGAAACTTGTTCTATTGACTGTATTTTACAAGCTTTACTCGCTCGCTCAATTTATTTCCAAGAAAGACGAAAGCCAGCTTTCTGCTATGTACGGATTATCCTTGCTTTTATACTTTAATTGTATGACGCTTTATGGGTATATTTATTTTTTCTCGCATAGACACCAAGGTTACTTGAAAAGTCTTTTCCCGTCGGTTGGAGGTGAGCTATTTATCGTATTTGGGATCGCAGGAATAATCTACCTCGTATTCGTCAGAGGAGGAAAATACAAGAACCTTTTTGAGCGACTAAAGGCCAAACCATTGCTTTATGGGCATCTAGGAACTAGAATTACCATACTTTATGTATTTATGTCTTTACTTCTTTTTTTTAGCACTATTTTTCTCAAGTAGTGTCTCAAGTAGCTCCTACTGAAAGGGTTTGACGCAATTACCGTCCAACAAATCAAAGGTACGTTTTACCCGTTCAGTAGTTTAATCTCCAGTCGAAATTTCCCAAAAGAATCGAAATAAAATCCGCCACAATGAAGGCATTGCCAAATCCTTTCATTACCATCTTTCACAACCCAAAAAAGCTCTGAATCACCGTCGCCACCACCACCAAAAAAATACAGGCCCCGAACCAGGCCATTGCGACCCTTTGCGTGTCATGATCCCCCCTGGACCACTTCATATACACATGCACCGCGCCGACCAGTCCCACGATTGCCCCGATCGCATACATCAGCTGCACCGCCGTCGCAAAATAGCCCCGGATCAGCGTATTCGCCTGGTTGATGCCAGCATTACCGTCCGCCGTCTGGGCCTGCGCCTGGACGCCCGCCAGCACCAACAGTGCTATCATTACCGGCATGGCCGGGCCTGCGCCGTACCCTTCACCCAGATGAGCCTTCCCCACCCAAAGCCGCTCCAGGTCCTCCGCCTGCAGCATATACCCGTAGCGCTCGACAAAGACCCGGCTGACCAGCTCATTGACCGCCAGCTCCGCCGGCGTCCCCCGAAGCTTTGGACAGGCCGCCAGAAGCCCCTGGACGCGCGCCTCCACCTCCTCAATGCCCATGTTCTCCGTCTCGCTTTCCGCCAGGACGCCGTTTAGCAGCGGCAACAGGCTATTCATAATTGCCCAATGGTCCACCTCTAGCGTCTCTCCCCCCTCCCTTTCCTCAACCCGCACCGTTTTCCTCCCGCCACCTTCAAATCGCCGCCAAAAAAGCAACGCGCGCCACCCATAAACTCTTACCACAAGTATTGCATAATACACGACAAGCGCAGCAACTACCCAACTCAAATATTCCCTCCAGGTGATCCCGATAATCATACGAGCAAATTTTATTGCCCGCAAAATGGCCCGGTATCTTATCCTTTCCCTTAGAGGTACACGGCGACTCCCAGAAATAATATCCCAAAGCTCCCAAGCCAAACCCACTCGTTCCTGCCCATCTCTCTAATCCCATAAATCACAGTTCGGACAAGGAGCCTATACCCCACCCCCTACTTCCCCAACCTTTCCTTCCTCGCCATAAATCCCCTGCTCAGCTTCCCCAGATACGGCGTATCCTCGATCTTCCGGGTATCCGTCGCATAGAGCAGCTTATCCGCCGCCTTCAGGCTCATTCCATACTTCGCTTCAAAATCCGCCTGCAGCTGCGTAAACGTCGCCGGCTTACCATCGATGTAGATCGACCCGATCTCCACCTGCGCCTTCAACAGTTCCACCGCCGCGGTTTTCGATTCCTTCCATTCCCACCGCGCACCTTTCTTTCCCGCGCCTTTCAGCCGTTCTTCCTCGTCATGGAGCCAGGTCTCGAAGTCCTCATAGGCGAGGCCCCAGGCCGCCCGGTAGCTTCCCAACTGAATAAAGAACTTGGAGATCCACGTGAATATGTACATAACTCCTGCAGCCTGCCGGTACAATTGAACCGACTGACATGTCTGCTGTAAATTCCGGATCATTCTCGCCGGAATTTATAGTCTGCGTTTCGCTATCTGGCATCGGCGGCCACAAAGAACCCGCAATCTTTTCGATCGCACCAAATTTTTGGAAAACTATTTTTATTATTCCGTAAATTAGGAGGAATAACGACGTGAGAAAACTTCCTCGACACAGGACAAAATCAAATGCGTATGAGAAGCATTTTCTTACTGCCGTTGATCCCCGCCGTCGCGGGCATATTTACCGCCGACCAGGAATACGTCAATCCGACGGGAACCTATGTGCTGAAGGGTGAGATCAGGAACAGCCGGATCGTCGGGCATTACGGCGAATTGAGGGCCCGGCTCATCGACAGCAACACCGTCGCCCTGGCCTTTTATCTCAATAAGGGATATCCGGGATATGAGTCCGGCGCATTCCTGGACACTTTACGCTATGACGATAACCGGGCGGTCTTCAGGCCGAGAGCCGATTCGTCCTGCGCGTTCTATTTTTCCTTTGATCCGCATGCTGTCGAGGTCGACAAAGGGAGCAGCGACCCGAACTCCGGCTGCGGCTTCAGCCTTGGCGTCATCATACCCGCCATACTTCAGAAGACATCTTCGGACGTCCCGGTCATCCAGGACCTCTCCGATCACGGGAAATCCTGAAACCGCCTTAGAGCTTTGGCTTGCGATAATGCCCGGCGATCGTATAGGCTACTGTGAAATTCCAGAACTGATTGTCCATCGTAGTGTATTGATTGTGATACAGCCGCGTGAACCCCCGGTTGAAGCTGGCCGAAACATCGATGCGCTTATAGGAAATCCCGAGCAGGAAGTCGGCTCCGACGTCGATTGGATTGACGTTGAAAGTGCCGGCAGGCGCATAGGAGTTGTCGTTCGAGGCCTTCATCGTATTGTTGATGGGAATATTGGCCGACTCGTTCGTGCTGTTGTAGACCACCTGGTAATAGCCTTTCTCGGTCCCGCTCAGGTTCTTGGCGATATACGGCCCGATGCCCCCAAATACGCGCCATTTGTCGGTCACCGCGAATTTGTACACCAGGTTGACCGGTAGGCGCAGGGAATAAATATGCATGTAGGTATCGCTTAACCCGATCACATAGTCGGCGTTGTCGACAAAACCCTGCCTGTTGATCAAATGAGTTCCGTTTTCCGCATAAACAAGGGAGGGTTGGAGGATAAAACCCGAGGTACCGAGGTCATATTCCAGCACCAGGCCGGCATCAAACGTGCTGATCTCGCCCGTGATGGCGTTGGTCGGCACGCCCGGGACATTCTCCCCCTGCCAGCAGTTGGCAGCGGTGAAGGAGCCCGTGAGCCCCAGTCGGACTTGTGAGAAGGCTTGGGTGGACGCGAAGCATAAAATACAGATAATCAATTTTTTCATACTAGTCTATTGCGTTAATTAGGACCGGCAAACTATAACTTTTGCTGCAAATCGGGCAACGTTTTAACATTCCCATAACCACCCCGAAGGGGTGAAAACGGCGCAAAAGTAACTGAAATGAGGGCAAAAACGCTAATTTGATGGGAAGGGAAGAGATTTTAATCTGGAGACGGCTCCTGCCCATTGAAAAAAATAAAAGCTGTACTCCTTGCGGAACACAGCTTTCGTGGATGCTTATTCCTTTTAATTTTACCAGCTGGCTTTTACACCGCTGCTAATGTCAAGCAGGAAATCACCATCCTTTGTCTACATCAGCTAGAAAACCGTGCCAACGGCCCCGCCGCTGCACCCGGTCGGCAGCAACGCCTGAAATCGTAGAAAATCTTACTCGCATGCGGATAAATGTCTCACTTATTTGCCTCCTGCTAGCCGCCTCCTGCCACCAACCCGCGACGCGGGGCGGCCAGGCCCAAGGCGAAAAAGACACCCTCGCCGGGAAGGTCGAGCTATATGACCCGGGCGCCGCGGGAGTTATCGATACCGGCGCGGTCGTCGAGGTCATCGGTCATCACTACAAATGGTCGGAAGGTCCCGTCTGGGTGCCGGCAAAGCAGTTCCTCCTCTTCTCGGCTGTGCGGGAGAATACGATATATGTATGGAACGGGCAGGATACGCCGGTAGCCTGGTTGACGCCGTCAGGTTATACCGACACCGCCTTCCGCGATGGCGAGAATGGCTCGAACGGGCTCGCCCTGGACAGGGAGGGCCGGTTGCTGCTTTGTCAGTCGGGGAACCGGCAGGTGGTCAGGATGAATGCTCCGATCGATTCGCCAAAAGCGGCCTTTACGGTGCTGGCAGCCGGATACCGGGGAAAGAAGTTCAACAGTCCAAACGACCTCGTGGTCGATCGCAACGACAATATCTACTTCACCGATCCGATCTATGGCTTGCCGAAGCATGAGAATGACCCGACGCGGGAGCTGAGCTTCGAGGGCGTGTATAAGATCGCGCCGGATGGGAAACTGACCCTCCTGATCGACAGCATTTCCCGGCCAAACGGGATTGCCCTGTCGGCCGATGAAAAGACCCTGTATGTAGGCAGCAGCGACGATCGGCACACACATTGGGATGCGTTTCAACTCGACAACAGCGGCCGTATCACCGGCGGCGGACAATTGCTCGACGGCGCGCCGTTGAAGGCGAAAGCAGCCGTGAAGCAAGGAGCCGATGGCTTCAAGATCGACCGGTTCGGCAACCTCTTCGCGGCAGGTCCGGACGGGATCAATATCATCAGCCCGGCGGGGAAGTTGCTGGGACTCATCCGGATATTCGGCAGGCCGGCCTCGAACTGCGCCTTCAACGAGGCGAAGAATGTGCTCTATATTACGGCATCGGATGAGCTGTTGCGGGTTAAATTATGAAAATGCCGGTGCAATCAAAAAAGACGGCTATATTTAGGAAAACTAGCCGATGGTGAAGTTCCTTTCGCTGGCGCCGTTTGTCCCGTCGGGGGACAAATTCGAAGAGTCCAAACAACTGTTTCAGGAGCTGGGTTTCACCCTCCAATGGGACCAGGGCGGACTTGCCGGCTTCGGAGCGGAAGGGTGCAACTTCATCCTGCAGCAATACGATTCAAGGGAGTTCGCGGAGAACTTTATGCTGTCGGTGAGGATCAGCAGCGCGGCGGAGTTCCGGCAAACGGTGCTGGACAGGAAACTATCGGAGCGCTTTGGGATCCGGGTGAGCGAGGTCACGCCGCAGCCTTACGGAAAGGAAGTCAATATTATCGATATCGCCGGCGTCTGCTGGCATTTTGTTGAATAACTTATGAGAAAACGGCTGCCCATTTTTCTATTGGCGCTTCTCGCGGGGTCAATCCCGACCCGTGCCCAGTCGCCGCACTACAAGGTCTACGCCATCCGCTTTGCGGCCATGGCGCATCCGACGGCTATCTCCGTTTGGTCGGACGGCGGCCCGGACAAGGACAGCGTCAACATCGACTTCAGCATCTGGCTGATCAGGGGAGACAATGGCAGGAATGTACTCGTGGATGCGGGGTTTTTGAGGGATATCGAGGATGCCAGGGACTTCGAGGTCGCGAAATATGTCCGGCCGGATTCCGCGTTGGACAAACTGGGACTCACGGGGGCCGATATCACCGATATCATTTTCAGCCACCCGCACTGGGACCATATCGACGGCGTCACACTTTTCCCGAACGCCCATATCTGGATGCAGAAGGAAGATTACAATTATTATGTGGGCGCGGCATGGGCGTCGGACAGCAGCTCCGGCGGGTTCAGCAAGCGGGACGTCCGGGCGATCGTGGACCTGAATCTCGCGCACAAAGTGACGCTGGTCGACGGCGACAATCAGGAGATCATCCCCGGCATCAAAGTCTATACCGGTTCCCGGCACACGTTCAATTCACAATATGTCGGGGTCCGTTCCGGCGATAAGAATATCATCCTGGCTTCGGACAATATCTGGATCTATTACAGCCTCGATCATCTCGTACCTGCGGCGAAAGGGGGTACGCTCGATCCCGCAGGTTATGTCCGCGCCATGCAGCGGATGAAAACGCTCGCCACCTCGCCCAGGTACATCATCCCCGGCCATGATGCGAAGGTCTATTCCCTGTTTCCCGCCGTTGCGGATGGTGTCGTCCAAATCAAATAGCTGACTGTACATGAATAAACCTAGGCTCTACCTGGAAGCGAAACGCCATTATGAGATCCTCGACGGACTGAGGGGCGTGGCCGCACTGGCCGTTGTCATTTTTCATTGTTTTGAGGTCTTTACTTTTGGTAACCGTTTTAACCAGCTGATGAACCATGGCTACCTGGCCGTGGATTTCTTTTTCCTGTTGTCCGGCTTTGTCATCGCCTATTCCTATGACGACCGGTGGAAGAAGATGACGCAGTGGGACTTTTACAAACGCCGGCTGATCCGCCTGCAACCCATGGTCGTGATGGGCTCCCTGATCGGCGGAGCGCTTTTCTATTTTCAACCGAGCATCGTATTCCCGCTGATCGGGGCGACGCCGGTCTGGAAAATGCTGCTGGTGATGGTGCTGGGGGCGACCCTGCTGCCTTTGCCCTATCAGTGGGACATCCGCGGCTGGGCGGAAATGCATCCGCTGGACGGCCCCGCCTGGTCGCTGTATTTCGAATATATCGGCAATATCCTCTATGCGGTATTGGTGCGGCGGTTCTCCAAACCCCTGCTCGCGGTCTTTGTCTTTCTTGCCGCGGTCCTGCTCGTGCAGGTCGCGGTTTGGGGCGGCAACGGGGACATGATCGGCGGATGGGCGCTCAACGTGCAGCAGACGCATGTCGGTCTGGCGAGATTGCTGTATCCGTTCTTCGCGGGTGTACTCCTCTGCCGGATGGGAAAACTGATCCATACCCGGTGGGCATTCGGGATATGCAGCCTGCTGATCCTTGCCGTATTCTGGGTTCCGAGACTCGGCGGCGGCCAGCATCTGTGGATGAACGGCCTCTATGAATCGGCGGTCATCATTTTGGTCTTTCCCCTCATCGTGGCGATCGGCGCCGGTGGGCATATCGAAGGGAAAAGGGCAGCGCGCGTTTGCAAATGGCTGGGCGATATCTCCTACCCGCTGTACATCACCCACTATCCGCTGATCTATTGCTTCTGGGCCTGGGTATACAACAAGCATATTCCGGCAGCCGGTGGCTTACCCGGCGTGCCCTCGGCCATCGGATGGCTCGGTACGCTGGTCGTCTTTGTACTGGCGGTCTCGATCGCGCAGCTCTGTCTCAAATTCTACGACGAGCCCGTTCGCGAATGGCTGAAGGCCAGGTGGGGCGGGTTAACCGCACGGTCAAAGGCCGCGGCGGAACCAAAAGTGCCTGCGGAAGCGCAAGCCAAGTAAAATTTTAGTAAGCGCGTTACCGAAAAATTCGGCAACTTGCGACGTCCGCGTCCAAACCCAAAAAAAGACATCATGATCCCCGTCAAAGGATACGCCGCACAGAGCCCAACAACAGACCTCGCTCCCTGGAATTTCGAACGCCGCGAAGTCGGCCCGCACGATGTACAGTTCGACATCCTGTATTGCGGCGTCTGCCACTCCGACCTGCATCAGATCAGGAATGAGTGGTTCCCCGGCATCTTTCCCATGGTTCCCGGTCACGAGATCGTGGGTAAGGTCGTCAGGGTCGGCGGCCAGGTCAGGAAATTCAAGGTAGGCGATCTTGCCGCTACCGGGGTCATGGTCGACTCCTGCAGAAAGTGCGAGAACTGCCAGAATGGACTGGAGAACTATTGTTTGAACGGAAATTCTCAAACCTACAACGGGCTGGAGCAGGACAAGGTGACGCCGACCTACGGCGGTTACTCCAAAACGATCGTCGTCAAGGAGGATTTCGTCCTGCACATTTCGGAAAAGCTGAACCTTGCCGCGACCGCCCCGCTCCTCTGCGCGGGCATTACCACCTATTCGCCGCTCCGCCACTGGAAAGTGGGCAAGGGGCACAAACTGGCGGTGCTGGGGCTTGGCGGCCTGGGGCATATGGGCGTGAAATTTGGGGTGGCCTTTGGCGCAGACGTGACCGTGATCAGCACGTCGCCGGAAAAAGAAAAGGACGCGATGAAACTCGGCGCGCACCATTTCCTGCTGTCTACCGACCCGAAACAAATGGAGGCCGCGAAGAATTCGTTCCATTTTATTCTCGACACGGTGTCTGCGGTCCACGACTTCAACATGTACATGGCGCTCCTGAAGACGGATGGTACACATATCTGTGTGGGACTGCCTCCGAAACCCGCCGAGATCAGGTTGTTTACGCTGCTCGACGCCCGCAGAAGCCTCACCGGCTCGGGGACCGGCGGGCTGAAGGAAACGCAGGAAATGCTCGATTTTTGCGCAGCGCACAACATCGTATCGGACATCGAGATCATCGATATCAAGGACATCACCACCGCCTATGCCCGGATGCTCAAGGGTGACGTGCGCTACCGTTTTGTCATCGATCTGGCGACCTTGTAGGGTCGGCCTTGCCAGCGAGGATGGGACTTCATTTGAACACCTTGGGTCGTAATTAATCTGAATTCGGCGCGAGACTACTCATGTACTTTATATGCCCGCTGTTCTTTCGTCCTTAGCGACCGGATATGTGTCACCTCCCATATGCCCATTGACCAGTTGGGAAACTGTTTTCCGGGCAACGCCGAAGTTATCTGCAAGGGCAGTTACGCTGATGACGAGCGGATCGAGATACATTTCCTTTAGAATTTCCCCAGGATGAACAGGAGGCATTTTTTGTTGTAGCATATGCAAGTATATTAATGATAATCCACGTAATCCACCAAATCTGCATTTCCATTTTCGAATCTAAAGATTATCCTGTAGTTGCCGGTCACGGTTACAGACCAATATCGCTTCAAGTCACCTTTTAAGGGATGCAGGCCGGCGCCGGGATAGTTGAGATCCTCTACTTTCTCCGCGCCATGTAACAACACAAGGATCTTGAGCTCAAACGCACCAGACAATGCTTTTTCAAGTTCCTTATCGCCGCCATCAATCGGAACACTTGACTTGTGTCCGTTAGAAGTAATACCATTTCTGCCCGCGTTTGAGCTTGAATTGAGGATCAGAAATCCATTTTCCAAATTAAGGAAAACATACCTGCCAGAGTAAAGGTCACTCTCCGATTTCAAACCACTTCCGGAAAGAAAGTCCTTCTGCTGTGCCTCCCAACTCGCCGGATTTGGCAAAGTTTTCAGGTGACGACCTAGTACTGTCCGAATATGACGAATGATTTCTGCCCCTGGCGTATCAATATCCAGCCAAATGAAAGGCTCAACCGGTATGCTGCCGCCCATTTTGATCTTGGCTAGTGCATAAATTAAGTACTTCCTCTTTTTTTCTAGTTTAAAGATTCCTGCACTTGGCATTTGCCACTTAATAAATGTTAGTTTAAAACCGAAACGATTTGGCCTATCTAGCATCAAAATATTCGTTTCCGGACATAGTATTCGTAAGTTTCTGAGAATTCACACTAGTCCGCCCCATAGATCCGTCGGGATTTTAATATTTTTGATCTATTAGTCGTGGTCTTTAAAATGATCCATACTATCATTATCGATTTTTACTTCCTGGCCTTCTTATTAACAGAAGCTTTTCTTTTTTTCCGTGGTGCCCGTGTTATTTTGCCACTAGCTTTGTAGTCAGCGATAATTTGAGTCATGATTCTGCGATCTTCTTCCGTGACTACATGAGGCTCAACAACAAAGTCAACTCCTTTGGGCTCTTTTATGTATCCCATATATCTATTATTTAAAATATCTACCGATCAATTTAGCGGCGGGCTCCGCGTAAATTACCATCCGGTGGCCACCAACATGTACGGCCTCCAACGTTTTCTCATAATGGCCAATAAGTTTGGTCTTGGAGAAGAAAGAAACAAACCCCTCGTATCCCTTTCTACTGACTCCCTGCAAGCCAACGCGACCAGATTGCCTGGGACACCTTCGTACAATTTAGGCTTACCAAAATTAAAAGGCGCACTCTCGATCAGATGCATAAAAATATGATCGCTGTAGTCGCTGAGGCTAATCAGGCCCTGGACGATATGCGGGTTTCCTTCGATGGTCAGTTTATATAACTCCCGGCCCGGTAGCTTGGCTTCTGCTTTCCAATTGAATTTCCAGCCGATTTTTTTGGTAATGCCCTTCAGATCCGCACTTGTGACCGGAAGGACTTCGGTTGGAAATCCATCGCCTGAAATCGTATTTGTTATACTATTTGTAAGCCTATCTATCTCAATGTCAATATAATATTTCGACTGTTTCAATCTATGCGAATTTACAAAAAAACGGTTACCAATTTGACAAAAAGGCAACCGTTGGAAAACAGAAAATCTCACTTTTTGTGACCTTGGTTAGGTGTCGGTCCAACCGGTGGTAATGCGGCTCTGGCGCCGCCGAAAGCACGGAAGAAAGCGTCTGCGGGTGGTTCCGGTTGAATCCGCTCCCGTGCGAAGACCCATCCGCTCTTTATTGGATATCACAGTTTGTGATTTCCAACCCTCCAACTCCTTCGTCGTTAGTTGGAACATAAAATCGTCCGGGAATCGCTTTTCATTGCGCCGGACAGCCTGATTCAGCACTCTGGTTTCTACGCCGTATAGTTCCGCCAGATCACGGTCGAGCATGGCCTTCTTGCCCCGGATCAGATAAATTTTACTAATGATTGCTTCTTCTGCTAATGCTACTGCCTTCATAAGATGGTTTGAGGGTGTAAAAGTATTTATTCGGTTACTTTAAACGGGTGGAACTTTCGCGCGTCGGCTTTCAGGTCATCGATAAGTTGTTGCTTATAGCCTTCGGTGCAACTGACATGTCGGTGACCGGGCAGGTATTGGGCCTTCCGGAGCCGTGTACTTTCCTCCAGCAAGGTGCGATTGCCGCCGCTAAACATAAATTGGTATGCTCCTTGCAGGATATGAGTAGTTTATACATTACATCCTAAACTATCTCGCCATGAACAAGTTCCTGCTATTCAGCCTGTTCCTCCTTATATCCGCCGGCTGCTTTGCCCAGGTTGTCGCCAAAGTGGACCGGAAGACAAAAGAATTTTCCATCGCTCCGAATCAGAAAGAGCCCTTCATGATCTTTGGCTATCAGTATGCCAACGACGGGACGCAAAAATTGATTTGCTTCGCCTCGAATGACAACGTGGTCAGAGCGAATTCGGCCTGCAAACTCGGCTCCTATTTCGACACCGACGCTATGAGCCCGGGGGACAAGATCGTGTTTCTGGGATACGCAGGTAAATTCGCGAAGATGAATTTCGTTTCCGCCGGGAGAAAAGGCGGAGTTTTTTATATTCCGAGAAGTTGCTTCACGATGAAGTGAGGGAATCCCTGCCCAACATTCCGTCCGCATGCCAGCGATCCCAGTCCTGCGGCGCAAGGAATAATACGAGCAGCAAAATGGCCCTTGGCATGACGTGACTCAGGTCCCAGATCGGCTCCAGCAGGCCGTGACCGAATGAAACGATCACCAGGTCCGCGGCGAGAAGGTACATGCAGTATTTGCGAAACAGCCCGATCAGCAACAAAAAGCCGCCGATCAGTTCCACATACGAAGTATAGTAGGCCGTCGCCCAGACCAACCAATCCGGAAGAAAGGTCGTTCGAAAGTCTTTAAAGAACATATCGTAGACTTTCGGGACGGTGAATGTAAAGACCTTGCCAAACCCCTGCATAAAGAAAATGACCCCAAGCAATACCCTGGTAAACAAAAGCCCCGCCGCTCTTGACGATCTGTCCTTCATGGCCACAAGATACCGATATTTATCGCCTGCCGCCTTCCAACCTTTGATTAGACCTTTCAAACAAGCCCGGTGCAGGCCGCTCCATTTCGCCGGGAATAACGGGAGGAAATCGGTAGTTTACTGATAACAACATCAACATGAAAACACCCCTGTCCCTCCTGATATTGATGGCGCTGGCGTCCTGTCACCCGGCCCCGGCAAAACGGTATGGCTTTTTGGCCACGCTTGGGAACGATACGGTTTCCATTGAAAATGTGAGCCGCCAGGCCAATACGCTGACGAGCGATGAGGTCGATCGGTTTCCCCGCGTGGAGATCCGGCATACCGTCGTCGATTTGAACGACGATGGCAGCATACGACACCTGGTCATGGACATCCACACGCCGAGCCAACCATCCGGCGAGCGGGACAGGAAAGTGGTGGCCGATGTGAGCCATAACCACGTGCGCCTCACCAAAACAGACAGCACCGGTACGGTGGAACGTAACTTCCCGACCGGCGGACGTATCGTGGTGGCACACGTGCCGCAAATGTATAGCCTCTATGAGCTTTACTTTGCCGCGGCGATGAAGCGCGCCGCCGAGGCGAAGCTGACCGCCGGCAGCCCGGTACAAATGAGACAGTTCTATATCGACCGGGAATTCGACCGCTTCCCGTTAGGCCATGCCACGGTCACCCCGATGGGGAACGGCAAGGCCGAAATTACGCACGACTGGCTGTCCGGGACCGGCGAGGCTGTGCTCGACTCCGGCTATAATATGCTCAGTTACTCGGGCGCCCGGACCACCTACAAAGTCGCGGTAACGCGCCTTGCTACGGCGCCGGACATCAAAGCTATCGCCGGTCGGTTCGAGGCCAGGGAGGCGGCGGCCGGCAAGGTGAGGCAGTTAAGCGTTCGGGATACGATCCGGACGCAAATCGGCGGTACGGCCTTCACCATCGACTATGGCAGGCCGCTGTTGCGCGGAAGAACCCTGCTGGGCGACGTCATCCCCTACGATCGTGTTTGGAGAACAGGCGCAAATCAGGCTACCCAGTTTACGACGTCGGGCCCGGTCAGGATCGGCGGCATTTCCGTGCCCGCGGGCACCTACACGCTGTTTACCACGCCCCACACGACCGGTATCGACCTCATCGTCAATAAGCAGAGCGGCGAGTGGGGCACGGAATACAATCGCTCGCTTGACCTCGGTACCACGCGGATGACAAGCGAGACGGCGACTTCGCCCGTGGAAGCGTTCACCATCTCCATCCTTCCCCGCGACAACCGTCACGGCCAGCTCGTGCTGGAGTGGGGTACGTTCAGTTGGACCGCTCCGATCGAAGTGCAGTGAGGGCGGCGGTTCCGGCATCAGCTTGTTCAATGAATGCAGCCAAAACGAACAAAGGTTTGAACAAACCCTTCACCCATTTTTGCCCGGTTGTAAATTGACCATTGGACAGCTATTGGAGTCAAAGATGGGCAAAATTGCAGTGATCGGCGCCGGATTTGCAGGGTTAAGCGCAGCGGCTTACCTGGCAGCTGAAGGACACACCATAACGGTTTTTGAAAAAAACTCGAGCGCCGGCGGCCGCGCCCGGCAGCGGGTCGCGCCGGGGGGCTACCTCTTCGACATGGGCCCGAGCTGGTACTGGATGCCGGAAGTGTTCGAGCGGTTCTTCCAGGACTTTGGCGGCAGCGCATCATCCCATTACCAGCTCACGCGGCTGGATCCCGGATTCGAGATTGTCTTTGGCCGGGGCGACACGCTTCCGGTGCCGGGCGACTATGCGTCGTTACGCGCACTGGTCGAATCGATCGAGCCCGGCGGCGGCCTTTCGCTGGACCGCTTCATGCGCAGCGCGGAATTCAAATATCAAACCGCCATGGAAGCCCTGATCTACTCGCCGTCGCTGTCGGTCCGGGAGTTCTTACGGCGGGATGTGCTGCGGGGCGTGTCGTCCCTCCAGCTTTTCAGGTCCCACCGCCGGCACGTTCGTAAGTACTTCAACGACCCAAGGCTGGTGGCCTTAATGGAGTTCCCGACACTTTTTCTCGGTGCTTCGGCGGACCGCATCCCCGCGTTATACAGTCTGATGAACTACGCGGGTCTGAAACTGGGGACCTGGTATCCGCAAGGCGGCTTTGGGCAGGTGGTTCACTCCATGGTATCCGTCGGGAAGGGTTTGAAGGCAGATTATTGCTTCAGCAGTCCGGTGCAAGGCATACTTGTAAAAAAGAACAAGGTAGAAGGAGTGGTGGTGAACGGACAGGTATACGGGTGCGATGCCGTTGTCGCAGCCGCCGACTATCACCATATCGAACAAGATCTCCTTCCGCCCGAATTCCGCAATTATTCGGAGCGCTACTGGGAAAGCAGAACGATGGCGCCCTCTTGTCTCCTGTTCTTTGTGGGTGTAAAAAAGCAGTTGCCGTCACTGCGGCACCATACGCTCTTCTTTGACACCGACGGAGACCTCCACGCCCGTCAGATCTATACGGATCCACAATGGCCGGCGCAACCGCAATTCTATGTCGGTTGCCCTTCCCGGACCGACGCATCACTCGCGCCCCGGGGTCATGAAAATCTTTTCTTCCTGCTTCCCCTGGCGCCGGGGCTGCCCGATAGCGAAGGTATGCGGGAAAAATATTTCCGGGTGATGGTAGAAAGGCTGGAATCGCACCTCGCTGAGCCGATCCTTCCCTTTATCGATTACCGGGAAAGTTACGGGATCAGGGATTTCATCGAGGACTACCATGCGTTCCTGGGGAACGCTTACGGCCTCGCCAACACGCTTCGGCAGACCGCGTGGCTCAAGCCAAGCATCCGCAATAAAAAACTTCCCAATTTATGGTATGCCGGACAACTTACTGTTCCGGGTCCGGGCGTTCCCCCGGCCATCATCTCGGGAAAGATCGCGGCCGGGCAAGTGATCGAATATTTAAAACAGGCAAGATATGAAGGCGCATTTTGACCGGCTTTCGTCGGAAGTCAGCAAAGTAACCACCAGGATGTACAGCACGAGCTTCTCGCTTGGCATCTATTTCCTGGACAGGCGTATCCGGAGCGCTATTTATGCCATTTACGGGTTTGTCAGGGTCGCGGATGAAATCGTAGACAGTTTTCTCGCATACGACCGTCGCACACTGCTTCGCGACTTCAAATATGACACCTGGCAGGCCATAGGAGAAGGTGTTTCCGCTAACCCTATCCTGAACAGCTTCCAACAGACTGTCCGGAAATATCATGTAGACGTCAGTCTGATCGAGCTCTTTTTCGAGAGCATGGAAATGGACCTTGAGGGAATAGATTACGACAAAAAGAGTTTCGATCGCTATATCCTCGGTTCGGCCGAAGTGGTTGGGCTGATGTGCCTGCGCGTATTCACGGAAGGAAACAAAGCGCTTTACGAAGAGCTTAAGCCGCATGCCATGAGCCTCGGCGCGGCATTCCAAAAGGTGAATTTCCTGCGTGACCTGCGGGACGACTTTCATGTGCTGGGAAGGATGTACTTTCCGAACGTAGACCTGGCGCGGTTCACACCGGAAGTGAAGCAACGGATAGAAGGTGAGATCCGGAACGACTTTGATTTTGCACTCCGCGGTATCCGGAAGCTGCCCCCGTCTTCGAAGGGCGGCGTCTACCTGGCCTATGTCTATTACCAATCCCTCTTTTCCAAGATCAGCCGGGTCCCCCCGCACCGGCTGTTATCAGGAAGGATCCGGCTGAGCAGCACGCGGAAATTTGGACTCATGATCAACAGTTTTATGGAATATAAATTGAACAAAGTATGAGCGGCGCGATCGTCTGCGGAGCGGTAACGGCGGGAGCATTTATAGGGATGGAGGGCGTGGCCTGGTCCGCCCATAAGTACCTGATGCACGGCTGGCTTTGGACCTTGCACCGGGACCACCACCGGAAAGACCATGGCGGTTTCTTCGAACGGAACGACTTCTTCTTCCTGATATTTGCCATCCCCGGCGTTCTCGGATTGCTTTTTGGCGTAATGCACGGGTTCACCTGGCTATTTTGGGCGGGTCTCGGCGTCACCTTATACGGAATGGCGTATTTCCTGGTACACGACGTCTTCATTCACCAGCGTTTCCGACTATTCCGGCACACGGACAACCGGTATTTCCGGGCCATTCGGCGTGCCCACAAGATGCACCACAGACATCCCGGCAAAGAAGATGGCGAGTGCTTTGGCATGCTGTGGGTGCCATGGAACCTTTTGCGAAAGAAAAGTTAGGACGCGGATGTCGAAGGAAATCTATTTGTTGCTTGACGTTTCGACGGTTCTCCCGCCGCTGATCTTTTCTTTTCATCCCCGCATCCGCTTTTACCGGTACTGGCGGATCTACCTGCCGGCGCTGGTCATGAGCGCGGTCATCTTCCTGCTGTGGGACATGTACTTCACCCGACAGGGCGTCTGGGGCTTCAATCCAAAGTATGTAACCGGTCTTTATATAGGGAACCTCCCGGTTGAAGAATGGCTGTTTTTTATCTGCATCCCGTATGCGTGCATCTTTACCGCATTTTGCAGGCGACTTAGCGGCGGCCGGTCGCCGGGGCGCCGGACCGGACAACTCGTTACGATCGTCCTGATCCTGCTGTTGCTTGGGCTGGCGGGTTTGAATATGTACAGGCGCTATACATCGGTTACTTTCGCGTCGCTCAGCTTGCTGCTGGCATACGCCTCCTTTGTCAAAAAATACAGCTGGCTTCCCAGGTTCTATGTAAGCTGGCTTCTTCTGATCATCCCATTGCTGATCGTCGACGGGTTGCTGACCGGAACAGGCCTTCAGGAACCGGTCGTCTGGTACAGCCAACACGAGAACCTTGGATGCAGGATCCTCACGATCCCCGTGGAGGACTTTTTCTACGGGATGGAGCTGGTGCTATTGAACCTCGTCCTGTACCACGAGCTTTTGCGCGGCTACCTCGGAAAATTAAGTCCTCCGCATCCTGCCGAATTGGTATGATCCGGAGCCCTGTTGAACATTGCTTGCCTTTTCAGTAAAACAATTGAACAAAACGGCGATGATTGCAGCCTGGCCGCCTGCAAAAGGCGGCTTTTTTTAAGGCGGATCCGTCAAAATCAACTTATTTTGTTGCAATATCTCTTCAAGAATTTAAACAATGGCAATGGATCATTTTTCGATTTCGGTGTTGTCAAGGCTGTCCGGTGTCAAACCCTTTACGATCCGGACCTGGGAGAAGAGATACAACGCCCTCAACCCCGACCGGTCAGAGGGTAATACCCGCTATTACAACAATAAGCAACTGCGGCGGCTGCTGAACATCGTAAGCCTGATGGAATTCGAGCACAAGGTGTCCGAACTTTCATCGTTGCCGGACAGCACCCTGTTCCGGATGATCGAGGAGAAGAAAGGTCAATCGATCCCTAACCTGGAAGCCTTTTTTTTGTCGCAACTCATCGCTTCCAGCTTTACCTATGACGAGCCGCATTTCACCAATATCTTTGCGCAGTGCGTCGCCCGTTATGGCGTGAAAGACGCCTACACGAAAGTGCTTTATCCGATGCTGCATCGAACCGGTATTCTTTGGAACGCGGACCGGGTCAATCCCGCTAACGAACATTTTATCACCCATCTGCTCCGCCAAAAGATCCTCACTACGATCGATCTGCTCGCCTCGCCATTGAATAACGCGGATTCCTGGCTGCTTTTTCTTCCGGAAGGCGAATTCCACGAAACCGGCTTGCTGATCGCCCACTACCTGATCCGGCTCTCCGGGAAAAGATCGGTCTACCTCGGAGCGAACCTGCCCCTGGACGCCCTCATCGCCGCGGCGGAAACCATCAGGCCGCAACATATCCTCCTTTTCTTCGTACACAGGCGGTCAGCCAAAGAGATGAAAGAGTACCTGCGGTTGCTCGTTGCCGCAAACAAGAATGCGCACATCTATGCAGCCGGCGAACGTTTGTGCGATCATGTGACGCCATCAAAACGGATGCGACTCCTGGAATCGGTAAGCGATTTGGAGACCTTGCTGAAATAGGCGCTGTTACCGGCGCGCGGGACGGCAGGCTTGTTGAATCCACGCTGGCCGACCCTGTTGAATCCCGGACGCCATAAATTGAAACCGCGCATCATCGGCCCGGACCCGCAAAAGCTCGCAGGATGTAAGCATAAACTATTAATATATAATTACTTGCGACGGATGTAAAGCGGCGGTCCCAGGGCGTAGCAATTTTTCAACATGCCGATTTGTTTAGATATCTTTGTCAGGACTTAAACAAGATGGACACATTTTCGATTTCGCAGCTTGGGCAGTATACGGGGGTGCGGCCACATACCATCCGGGCATGGGAGAAACGATACCATGCGCTGACTCCCGTCCGTTCGAAAGGGAATACCCGGTACTATGACAGCATTCAAATGCGACGGGTGTTGAACATTGTCAGCCTGATCGAGGCCGGATACAAAGTCTCGGATCTTTGCGCGATGCCCGATGAGCAACTTTCGCGCCTGGTAGACAATTTTTACCGGGCAAATGGAAATGAGACCGAAGAATACTTCATCTCGCAGCTTATCGCCGCGGGCATGACCTTCGACGAGTCTTACTTCGACCAGATTTTCGCCCGTTGCATAAGCCGCTTCAAACTAAAACATACGTATACCCTGGTGCTGCTGCCCATGCTGACCCGCATCGGCGTCCTGTGGAAATGCAACAAGGCGTCCGTCGCTCACGAACATTTCATCAGCAATATCCTGCGCCAGAAGCTCTTTTCCGCCGTCGATTCCATTCCCCCGGCGCCGGCGTCCGCGCCGAAATGGCTCCTGTTCCTCCCTGAGAACGAGTTCCATGACATCGGCCTGCTCCTCGCCTATAACCTTATCCGACTTTGCGGGCACCAGGTCGTCTACCTCGGCGCCAACATCCCGCAGACCGTGATCCGCTCCGCGATCCGTCAGATCGAACCCGACAACCTCTTTGTTTTCCTGGTTAACAGGGACTATCCCGTCTCGTTAAGCAACTACCTGACTGACCTTATCCGGAACTTTGAATCCGGAGAAATTTTTATCGCCAGTCAAAATTGCTACCGGGTGTCCAGGCTTGCGGAACCCGGTCGGGTTCGGTTACTCAGGACAGTTGAAGAATTCGCGACGATCCTGGCGGCCGGCTGATATCGCTGCTATACTTTAGCAGGTTTGACATCGCTTTATACAATGGAAAGCAGTTGCAGGTTAACTTGTTAATTTTTGTGAATATTATGGTATTTATAGACTAATATATTATAGAGCGAAGTTTACTTTTGAAAGAAAAAGGAGACCTCATGGCCTGTATAAAGTGGGAAGGTATCTATTCGGCGTTGCTTACCCCGTTCGATGCTGACGATCATATTGACTTCAGACTTTTTGAAATTAACATCGATGCTCAGGTTGAGGCTGAAATTGATGGAATCGTTTTAGGTGGGTCTCTGGGTGAAGCAAGTACGCTGACCTTTGAGGAAAAGAACTCCTTGCTGTCCCATGCCAGGCGAATAGTAAAGGGTAAAATACCTGTAGTCCTCAATATCTCCGAGCAATCGACGCAGGAGGCCATCAGGGTGGCCCGAAATGCGGAGAACAACGGAGCGGACGGATTAATGGTCCTTCCTCCGATGCGTTATAACGCCGACAAGACCGAGACACTTGAATATTTCAAAAGGATCGCCGCCAGCACTTCCCTCCCGATCATGATCTACAACAATCCTCACGATTATAAGATCGAAATTACGCTGGATATGTTCAGTGAACTGGCGCAACTCCCGACTGTTCAGGCTATCAAGGAGTCGACAAGGGATGTGACAAACGTAACCCGGATCAGGAACAGGTTCGGGGACCGGTTCAAGATCCTTTGCGGCGTCGATACGCTGGCTTTCGAGGAACTAACGATGGGAGCGGACGGTTGGGTCGGTGGCCTGGTGGACGCCTTCCCTGCTGAAACGGTCGCGGTCTACCGGTTACTAAAGGCGGGCAGGTGTCAGGAGGCGCTTGAAATCTTCCGATGGTTCTTGCCGCTTCTTGAGCTGGATATTCATTCAAAATTCGTTCAGTACATTAAGCTTGCCGCCACGCAGACCGGCCTGGGAAGTGAGTATGTCCGCGCACCCAGGTTAAGGCTTACCGGGGATGAAAGGGAACGGATCCTGCGTACTATAAAAGATGCCATGTCCAGGAGGAACGAAATACTTCATTTATCCGGGATCGGTTTGATCGTTTAATTAATGCCTGTGGCGCTCCATTCCAAAATGCTTTTAACCGGCCTTCTTTTGCTGCCGGTCATCATGGGCCGGTCCCAGAACGACACCAAGAGCGCGAAGAGACCCAATATCGTCGTCTTCCTGACGGACGATCTTGGATATGGCGATCTCGGCTGCTACGGTAACCCGATCATCAAAACGCCAAACATCGACAAATTCGCCAGGGAAGGTGTGGTACTGACCGACTGCCATTCCGGGGGAACGGTCTGTTCGCCTTCGCGCGCGTCGCTGCTGACAGGCAGGAAACCCTACCGGATGGGCTTTTTTACCATTCAGGGCGGCCCGATCTATCTTCGATCCAGGGAGATCACCATAGCCGAACTCCTGAAAGACGGCGGATACGCCACCTGTTTTGTTGGTAAATGGCATCTGTCCATTCTCGAGAAGAAGAAAGTGAACGAACCCGGGCCGGGCGACCAGGGATTCGACTACTGGATGGGGACCACGCATAATCCGTTCGACGGCCCGGCGAATACCAGGCAATTGATAAGAAACGGGGTTCCGGTAGGCCAGGTCAAAGGCTGGTTCTGCGACGTCATTGTGGATGAAGCAGCCAGGTGGTTGCGCGAAAAGCGCGATACGACAAAGCCGTTCTTTCTCTACGTCGCCACCCATGAACCGCATACGCCGATTGCCCCGCCGAAACCATACAGCGACATGTATGACACGCCGTTGGTTGATTCGTTGGAAAGAAGTATCAAATATGGTTACGTCAAAAGACCTGCCAGGGATATATCCGCCAACAAAAAATTATATTATGGTACGGTCACCCAGCTTGACAATGCCTTCGGAAATTTGCTGAAGACGTTGGACAGCCTGGGGCTAAGCAAGAATACCCTCATTTTTCTCACGAGCGACAACGGACCGGAGAATCCCGTGACCAACGAGGAATCGCTGGGTCAGTGGACGGATTCATTACGGGACAATTGCTTCGGTACCCCGGGTATATACAGGGGCATGAAGCGGTTTGTATATGAGGGCGGCCATCGCGTTCCCGGCATTGTCAGGTTTCCGGGTAGGATTCCGCCCGGCACAAAAAGCGACAAATTATTTGACGGGACCGATGTCCTGCCGACGATCTGCCAGCTATTGGGAATACCCTTGCCGGCCGGCGTGACGTATGACGGCGCTCAAAATTTCAATGCATTCCTGAACAAACCGATCAGGAGAAAAATTCCCGACACCTGGTGCTATCCGCACTATGGGGACACCTATTTCCGTCTTCCGGAAATCGAAATGCGATCGGGCAACTACACGTTGGTCGGATGGTTGCCGCCCAAGCCGGATTCCATGAATATGAATGCGTGGTTTTTCAAATTCTCGCCTGTCCGATACGAATTATACGACCTGAAAAAGGACCCCGCCCAGCAACACAACCTCGCGTCGGAAAAACCGGAAATTGTCAATTCCCTGAAAGGCCCGATGACACATCTGTGGACGGAGATGAGAGATGAAGGCAAACAGATCAACGCTACTTCGACTCACTGAACTGAACCCTTGCCAGCAACACCGTCCTGGGATCGAATACCACCCTTTCCGGTTTCTTGTCCACCTGCACCTGGAACGCAGCGGTTTTTGCGCTCATCCTGAATTTGAATATCGCCGGAACAGGCATGTTGTCCTTACAGATCCCAATCTCAACGGGAACATCGAACAGAAATCCATCCTTCGGTAGCTGGCTCAAGGCTATCGTCACCGTCTTCCGCGCCGGATCATACTTCCAGGTTCCCTTGAGTTCAAGGTTCCCGCTATGATACAGCCATTGGTCGAAAAAGGGTCCGAGGTCCTTGCCGGATGCCGCTTCCATCTCGCGCCGGAAATCCGCCGTGGAGGCATTGGAATTCATAAAGTGGCTGTAATAGGAGCGGATCCCCCGCTGAAAATCCTCACTTCCTATCGAATCCCTCAGCATATGAAGGAACCACGCCCCTTTCTGATACGTGATCACGTTGGTCACCGGCGCCAATTCGGCCGTGCGATCGGCGACAATGGGGAAAGGGGACTCTTTATCGTCATATGCATACACCATTTTCCGGGCATTGATCAGGCCTGTCACGTAATCGTCGTGCCCATAGCTGTGTTCCCTGTACAGGAGCGTAAAGTAGGTTGCAAAACCCTCGCTTAGCCAGGCATCATCCCAGGTGGATTCCGTGACGGCGTTCCCAAACCATTGATGCGCCAGCTCATGAATGATGACATTCCTGAGTCCTTCGGTCCTTTTTCCGCTGATCAAATTCTCCGTATAGAAAATGGCAGACGCGGTTTCCATACCCCCGTGACTGGTCGCCTGGACATTGGCGACCTTTTCATACACATAGGGTCCGATATAGTCAGAAAAGAATTCGATGACCGATTTGGTTGGCCCCGGAAAATCCCGGAACCCCGCGTCCCGGTCCCGGGCGTAGACCCAGGACTGGATCGACTTGCCAAAGACCTGACCGTCGTACTTCACCGCGAAATCGGCCACCCCGAGGACATAGAGCCAACACGAGATCGGCACGGATTGCTTCCAGTGCGTCAGCCTGGTGGCAGAATCGATGTTGCTTTCCTCCAATAACAGGCCGTTGGAGATCACCTGATAATGCGACGG
>DATNBP010000196.1:0-17621 GCA_035572015.1 Puia sp.
GGTTCTTCACGGCCTCAAGAGCCACTTTGGCCTTGAAGGTGGGAGAAAATTTGCGGCGTGTTTGTTTTTGCATTTTGAGATAGTTAAATTTACGATTAAATATTAACTAGCCCAGTGGTCTGAATTTTAGGGAGTGTTATATCTCGATACCTCGCAATCTTTCCTGAATAAAAGGGCGTAAACTTGTCGCTAATGCATTTTTCCCTTTTTTATACCAGTTATCAGAAACGATCACATCTGCCTCAGTCAAATAAGTCAAATAGGTTTTATAATCCTTAACATGGCTTTGGAGCATGGATGCTTGCAGGTCTGCGATAAAACCATTGGAGCCACATTTAATTAATTTTGAGTGAGTTAGGATGCACTTTTACCTTTGTTGTTATGTGAGAGGATTGTCGATGGTTTCAGGTCCAAGCCAGCCGGAAGCTGACGGACGTCAAGTATATCGACATTTAAATAATTGATTATCACTAACTACGAACTACCGAGTTTTTCTCGGGAGTTCAAATCAACTAACTTTCAACCTATTACAATGAGTAGCGGAAAAGGCGAAGTCGTCATCTATGAGATCGACGGAAAGCCTCATCTGGAAATAAAATTATCAGAAAATACCCTCTGGTTATCGCAGCGGCTCATGGCCGATCTTTTCGAAAAAGACGCCGATACTATCGGCCTGCACATTAAAAACATTTACGTCGAGGAAGAGCTTGATGAAAAATCTACGAGCTCTCTTTTTTCGGTGGCCCAGCAAGAAGGCCGGCGCACGGTGAACCGCAGCTTAACCTTCTACAACCTCGACGTGATCCTGTCGGTCGGTTACCGGGTCAGTTCGAAACGCGGCACGGCCTTTCGTAAGTGGGCCAATACCGTGCTCAACGACTACCTGGTCAAAGGCTATGCGCACAATGAAAAGTTGCTCCACGAAAAGCAGGCGCAGCTCGACTCCCTGAAACAGGCGGTTGCACTCATCACCAACGTCACCGGTTCGCAGGCGCTTTCCAGCGACGAGGCGTTGACGTGCGAAGCTAATTATTTTGGTTGACATGCTTTGTCTGCATCCGAAAGCTGCTTCTTGTACTGCAAGATGGCAGCTAACGCCGCAAGAACCGCCGCAGCCAATCCTATTATTAAAATTATATTTTGCAATTTCATTCGTTCTTATTAGAAAAGTTACAACCGGGCTACAAAACCTCAAGCCTTGTATGCGTCAAACGTTCCGTAGTCTCACCGTGTGGTCGCTAATTCTTTCGAAAAGGTACTCATAGTTGCCATCTGACTTTGTAGCTCGCAGCATAACTTGGGTTGACAAGGGAATTCCTCCTTTTCGATTTGGGAACAGGCTCCTCCTTTCTATAAATATTGCGATTTCTTCAAACGTAGCCTCGCGATTTGGTTTATCCAGCAATGCTAGGGCGATTGCTTCATGTAGAGTTACTAAGTTTTTCTTTGGCATAAGGCTAAATTAATGGAGTTATTCGTTATTGCGATGGCGGCAGTAATGCATTCTCATCAAATGGCGTTGGCCAATTCATCAGCGGAGCGCAAATTTGCGGCGTCTCTTAATGCGGGGTTTGGCTCGGGGATCTTTTCAACATAGTGAATTTCATAAGGGGGCGAAAAAGTGTTGAGCGCCGCGTTCGTGCCGTGATTGCCACGATCAAAACTCCTGCAAGCACAAATGAGGATATCACACCCTTCGTCCGTCAGTTCTTGCAGGCGATCTCAGATCATAAGAATCGCCAGCGCTCGTAACACCCACTACCAAGCCATTTCCATTATAGACCTCCATAAAATCCTTTCCGTGATCCACAAAGGACCTGGGGACAATTGAATAGCCTCTTACAGGTAGTATCTCTCGCAATAGCCAAATTGTCGTTGTTTTCCCGCTATTGCCAATTCCTCTTAAAGCTATAATCTTTTCCATTAACAAAAATGGTTATATAATGTACGTTTAGCTTATCAACTAAGCGTCAAGTGGCTTTTCTCCAATTTATTAATTATTATTAAATAATACCGACGTGAAGACACCCATTTTTACACCTTACATTTTCGACGACCAGCCTTGTTCACGATATTGTCTTCAAGTCCGTTCTATTAAACGCATGCTTCCTGCCAATCTTCTTTGATTTCACCTTACTTGCCAATGCCCATCGTCTCAATGTGAGCGGTGTCACATTCAACAGCAAGGCCGCCTCCTTTAACGTTAGCCACTCTTTTGCCTGAATCGCCTTCACCTCAACTTCAGAAACAAACGCCTTCGGCTTCCTTTTAACCTCCGTTTCAGCATCCACCTGTCTAATTGCCTTCTCCCTTTGCTTAATCTTGTAAAATCGTTTTGCGCAAGCGTCAGAACACGTCTATGTAGTAGTCTTCCTTGCGACGAATTCCTGCTTGCAAAACGCGCAAACCTTGACAATTCTCAAATTACTGCTCATATTGGGTGTTTGCTTGGGTTATCTCGCCCCGGAAACCGTATCGTACCGTATATTAACGTATCATACTGTATCATAGCGTATCAATTTCCGATGGTCGTAACCTGAAGATCCTGTGAAAATCGATGTAGTGCCCAGATTAGTCCCAACTTTTTGGCGACTAAAGGCAGAAAAAGGCAAGTAAAGGCAAAAGAAAACCCCTGATAATCAGAGGCAACAAAATCTAACGTGCATGAATCGTGCATTCCATGCAATGCGCCTACTTCCCAATACAAAACTTACTAAATATATAATCCAGCCGGTCCTCGGTCGTGATCTCCCCCGTTATCTCCCCCAAATAGTGCAAACACACCCGGATATCCAAGGCCAGCAAGTCCCCCGGCAGCAGGTCATCCAAACCCTTCCGTATCAAACCCAACGCCTCGTCCACTTTTTGCAGCGCCTGGTAGTGCCGCGCATTCGTCACGATCGTCCCTTCGCCCGTCGTCTCGCCTTGCAGTACCAGGTCGACCAACTTTTGCCGCAGGACATCCACACCCTTCCCCAGCCGCGCCGAGATCAACACCTCTTCCGGGTACCGAACCGCGAAACCATTCGAACCCGCAACATCCACCTTATTCCCCACCAGCAAAAACGGCTTGCCGCGCTTTGCCAGATCCGCCCGCACGACAGCCAGACCCTCGCCGGCCGACGCGGGTTCCGGCGAAGCCCCATCCACCCCAGCCGAACCATCTGCCCGAGCCTCCCTTACCACCCCATCCACCCCCACCGGAGCCCTCGCCGCCGCATCGAATTCCCCGCCGGCCGCGGCAAGGGAATGCATCGCTTCGCGCACATCGAACAGGTACACGACGATATCCGCCTGCTCCATTTTCTCCAGACTCCTCCCGACCCCGATCTGCTCGATCACATCCGAGGTATGCCGGCGAATCCCCGCCGTGTCGATCAACCGGAATAGGATCCCGTTAATATTCAACACCTCCTCGATCGTATCCCTCGTCGTACCGGCAATCTCGGAGACGATCGCGCGCTCTTCGTTCAGCAACGCGTTGAGCAACGTCGACTTTCCGGCATTCGGTCTTCCGACGATCGCCACCGAGACGCCATTCTTGATGACATTACCCAGCCGGAACGATTGCAACAACGCGGCGGCCGTTTCCGTCGCCTCCCCGATCAGGTGGTATAGTTGCGTCCGGTCCGCGAATTCCACATCTTCCTGCGAAAAATCGAGCTCGAGCTCGATCAGCGCGGAGAAACTGATCAACCGCTCCCGCAATTCCTTTAGCGCTTTCGAAAATCCGCCGCGGATCGCATGCAGTGCCGTTCGCGCCGCGGCATCGCTCTGACTCGCGATCAGGTCCGCGACCGCCTCCGCCTGGGCGAGGTCCAATTTTCCATTCAGGAATGCCCGCTGCGTGAACTCGCCCGCTTTGGCCAGCCGCGCCCCGTGACGAAGCAATGCGGCGACTATTTTTTGTTGCACAATGGGGCTCCCATGACAGGAAAGCTCGACCACGTCTTCACCGGTGTAGCTGCGTGGCGCACGATACAGCGAAACAACGGCTTCGTCGAGCTGTTCGTCGCCATCCCTCAATAAACCGACATGTAAAGTATGGGAAGGTTGTGTGGACAGGTCCTTGCCGGCAAAAAGGCCGTTTACAATGGGAAAGGCGCGGGCCCCGCTGATCCGGATCACCCCGATCGCGCCAACGCCTGGCGGAGTCGCCAAGGCAACGATCGTATCCCCCCATCCAGCTAGTTTCCCAATCATGGTACAAATATACCCCCAAACCAAGGCATATTCGCCAGGGAGGCGCTGCGCGTGACAATTGTTTACCCGCCGCGTCCCCCGCAACCGCCCCGCCGCACAACCCCCCTCACCTCACCAAAATCACCGTCCCGCGCCGCTCGACCGTCTTGCCAAGAAAATCCTCTCCTCCCGCGACCCAAACATAGGTACCAGGCGGCTGCGCCTGCCCCCCAAGCATTCCATTCCACCCTTCCCCCTGGTTCGTCGTCTCAAACACCTGCTGACCCCAGCGATTAAACACTCTAAAAGACGTCACCTCCTTCATCCCTATCGCGTGCACATACAACACATCATTGTGCCCGTCCCCGTTCGGCGTAAACGCATTCGGAACGACCAGATCCGCCTTCGTCACCGCTATGATCTTGATGCTGTCGGTCCCCGTACAACCCGTGGGTGTCGTCGCCGTCACCGCGTACGTAATATCGCCCGTGATGGTCGCCACCGGATCCCGGATCGAAGGATTGTCCAGCCCGAACGCCGGCGACCATTGATAGGTCGAGAAGCCCACGTTGTTGACATCCACGGCATCGAGCGGCAGCGTCTGTCCCAGGTAGATTGCCGTATCGTTCCCCGCGAAAACCTCCGGCGGCGGCGACACGATCACCAGCACGAGCGCCGGCTGCACGGAACTGCACCCGTTGGGGCCGGTCACGTTCAGGCTGTACGTGATGCTTTTGGCCGGCATCTGCACCGTCGGATTGGCCACCGTCGTGCTGCTGAGATAAGTAGCCGGCGACCACGCATACGTCACCCCGCCGCTCCCCTGCAATTGGACCGACTGGCCGGGGCAGAGCTGGGCCGTAGGGGGCGTAGCAGCAGGTGTGGGCGCGGGGAGGATATTCACCGTCACGGGCGGACCGGTCATGCTGCATACCCCCAGGGTCGCCGTCAACGTATAGGTCGTCGTCGCATTGGGCGAAGCCACCGGATTGGCGACATTGGGATTGCTCAACCCGGCCGCGGGGGTCCATGAGAACGCTGAGGCATTGGAAGTCGCGATAAGCGGCACCCCCTGCCCTTCGCAAACCGTTCCGCCGCCCGAGACACTCAGGTTTTCGTTTGGTGTGAGGGGGATATTTACGATTTGACCCGCCTGACAGCCGTTGGCGTCTACGACGGAAATAAATGCGTTTCCCGATGGCAAGCCGCCAAACAAGTTGCCGGATTGCGGCGTTCCCCCGTTGATGGTGTAGGTATAGGGCGACGTCCCGCCCTGGGGGAGGATCTGCAATGCGCCATCGTTATTGAGACAGGAGGCCGCAACGGCAGTATATGCCAGGCCGGACGGACCTGCCAGATTCCCGAGCGCAACCCCCACATTCGTGTTCTGCGGCACCGGGACGGTTGCGTCCTGGACCTGGATAGTATAGAGACCGCCGGCAAGATTATTAAATGTGGCGCTGCCCTGCCAGGTCGCCCCACCATCGTCCGAATATTGATAGGGCAGCGTTCCCCCCGTCACCGTCACCGAGATCGACCCGTTCGCCTGGCCGCAGGTACCCGCCGTCGTACTGGTAGAAACCACCGTCAGCAACTGCGCCTCCCCCTTCATACTCGGATATAAAACAAGAAAAACGACAAGCCCTGCAGCTCGTGGACCAACCCACCATAGGACGGAATAACGCTTATTTAGCTTCATGAAAGGGTCTTCTCCCAATAAAAATAGTAAATCCCCGCCAAAGCGGGGACTAACCATGCGGCCAATTTCGTGCCGAACCCATGCGCAATCTTACTATTCGGCGATCTTAAAAATGATCGGCTGCCGCCGATACGCCTTGACCGACCGCCCGTTCTGGATCGCGGGTATCCATTTCCCGCTTTTCCTGATCACGCGAACCGCCTCTTCCCTTAGTCCGCCCTGCTCGGGGCCGCTGATCGCCTGAACGTCGCTGACGGACCCGTCCACATCGACAACGAATTGTACCATCACCTCTCCCTGAATCCCATTGTTGACGGCATCGTCCGGCACCCGCAAATTCCTGTTCAGAAACCGCGCCCATTGTTGCAAGCCCCCCGGGAAACTGGCATCAATTTCAACCTTTCTAAATATCCCATCGTCGTCGCTCAGCTTCGGCTTTTCCACAACACCCGCAGCCCCCCCGTCCGGTTGCGGCGGTCCCGCGATCCCCGGGTCGTCAACCCCGGTCTGGTTCGCCAGGCCGATCCGCTTCGTGTCCGCTTCATCATTCTCCGGCGGCCGCTCGTTGGGTTTCACCAGGTTGTCCGGCAGGATCCTTGGCGTGGTGATGCGGACCATCGCCACCTGCACGTGCACCACTGGCGGCGGGATCACGATCTGTTTCGTTTCCGGCTCCTTGACCTGCTGCAATTCCACCTCCGCCCCGACTTGCAGCGGCTTCACGTGGCGACCGTTCCCGAACCCCGCCACCCGGCTGCAGAGGAACAGCAAGCCGACGACCGAACTTGTAACGACAAGCGATTTCAGGACCCGCTTGTTGTACGTTTTTCTCAGCTCATAAGCACCATACTCCTTGTTCCTTCCTTCGAAAAGGATGTCGAGAATATGGGCGTCTTTGATTTGATTTGCTTCCATATAATGGTTTATGAATGAGACGCCCGATGTTCCCGTTTCCATAACGATCATGCCTATACGAAAAAAAGATCCCCCCGATATTCGGAGGGATCTCACAATTTATTTCTCACCACTCAGGTCACGTTTACCGCTCGCAACATCCGTTGCGAAAGCGCGTGCGGGTCAGTTACTGAGACTCGAGTTTGAATACGATCGGCTGTTTCTTGTACGATTTCACCTGACGGCCATTCTGCACGGCGGGCGTCCACTTACCGCTCTTCTTGATAACACGCACCGCTTCCTCACGCAGGCCACCCTGGTCCGGACCGGAGATCGCCTGCACATCGCTCACATTTCCTTCCTTGTCCACGATGAACTGCACGACCACCGTACCCTGGATCTCATTGTTCACCGCATCGTCGGGGTACCGCAGGTTCTTGTTCAGATAACGCAGCCACGCCTGCGCGCCACCGGGGAACTCGGACTCGATTTCCACCTTTGTAAAGGTCTTGTCATAATCCTCGTCATCCTTTTTGGGCGCCACGACCACTCCTTTGCCGGCATCGCTGACCGGGGGAGCGGTGAGGCCATCGTCCTTGATGCCTTCCTGGTTGACCGTACCGATCTTGGTATCGTCCAGCTTTTCCTGTTCCGGGGGCTTTTCCTCGGGTTTCACTTCCTTATCGGGAACGATCTTAGGCGGTGTGAACTTGGCCATCTCGACCTTCGGCGGCTGGATCTTGGGCGGCGGCGGAGGCGGCGGCTCATTTTTCTGTTCCTTGACGTCTTCTAGCTGCACATCCTCTACGATCATCGCCTTCTTGGTGCTCTTGCCGCCGTTCAGATTGGCCAGGAAGAACCCGCCAAACAGCAGCACGAGGATGACTGCCATGCCGACAATCGCCCGCACCAGGCGCTTATTATAGGTTTTGCGCAAGTCATAAGCGCCGTATTCCTTATTCCTCCCCTCAAAAATGATGTCGAGGATATCGGCGTTTAGTATTTTATTGACTTCCATTGTTATGGGTTTGCTTGTTTTGTATAGACCTGCCGCATCCCGGCGTCGGCCTACCTTATAAGATTCATGCGAACGCGGTTTCCATACATCTCGCGATAAATGTCTCCGGCGGGCTATTTAACCCCGTTCGCGGCCTCCGTTTTCTGGATAAATCCATACTCGGTCGGGCTGATGTCCACCAGGGCGTACCGCTTGACCTCATCGATCTTCATTTCGTCCAGGGCGTCTACCGTATTTTTATACGTAGCATCCTTGTCCGGCTTGATGATCACCATGAAATCGCTCGGATCGGTCCTCCGCTTCTTGTCCAGGATAGCGTCCCGGATAGTCTTCCAGTTCGCAGTCTGGAGCTTGGAAGGATCCAGTCCCTCGTAATAGTACACCTGGTTGTTCTTTCCCGGCATGATCGTAAAAGCGGCAGACTCCTTCAGTTTGTTCTGCTCATCCGGCTTATCCGTATCCTTCGGGAGATTCAGCTTCATCGCCGACGGCTGACTCATGGTCGTCGTGAAGATGAAGAACGTGATCAGCAGGAATCCCAGGTCCACCATCGGGGTCAGATCCACCCGCGTAGACAGCTTTTTACCTTTTTTGACGCCGGGGCCCTTTTTATGGCCGCCACCGCCTGAGGTATCCATTTCTGCCATAAACTATTTTTTTTAAGTTACTCGTTTTTTGTTTCAATCAGCAACACAAGCTGTTGATTTTCAGTCGATCGGAGCGAACCAGCGGCTACACCGGCAACCACCCCCGCGCGGCAGCAAAGGGCTGCACCACGAACCGGCGGCGCTATTCAACCGACTTGTTGCCCGAAGCCTTCAGGGCCTTCTCCAGTTCCGAACCGGCAGGAGCGGCAATCGGGCTGGTGATCAACTGGAACTTCAGCTGGTCGTTCTTCTTCAGCGCCCAGATGACTCCGCTGAACGACGGGTACGTCGCCTTATCGTCGCCCTTGACCAGGATATTCATCTTTTCCCCCTGGAATGCGGCCACGGCAGCATTGATCCAATCACGGAGCTCGTTATTGGTACTGTCCTGGGTCGGAATCCCCGGCAGGACAACTCCCTTGAGATCTTCAGGGCTTTTGTCCAGGAATGACTTCAGCTGGCTGAAAGGAACCCCGATAAAGCTGCTGGGGTTGTTGGAGAACATCTTCATCTCGGCGGCGGTCAGGTTCAACCCCTTCGTCGTATTGATGGTATTGATGATCTCCTTCTTTTCATCGACATTCTTGTCGCTGACGGTCAGGTAGACCTTTCCCTTGTCGTCCATAATGATCATCACAACATTCGACTCGGGGGCGATCCTGTTGTACACCGAGCTCGGGGTCGTCACGCTCAACGCCTCGGGTGGCTTGAACTTCGTGGCTAAGATGAAGAAGGACAACAACAGGAAGGCGACATCGCACATCGCCGTCATGTCGATCGTCGTGCTCTTGCGCGGTATTTTCGCTCTTGGCATTGTAAACTTTTTTGTTGTTGGACCTATTTTCTATTACCAGAATAAGATCCGGAAATTCGCAAATTCCACAATAGGGGTCACCGATTTAACATTATTCATACCCCATCGGGCGCCCGGTAACCGGGGCCTTCCATCCTGTGCTTACTTGTACAGGGAAGCGAAACTTTGGGTCAGGGTAAATCCGCTTTCGTCGATCCCATAGGTAATACCGTCGATCTTGGTAGTGAAGATATTGTACATGATGATCGAAACGGCGGAAGTACCGATACCAAGGGCCGTGTTATACAGGGCCTCGGAGATACCGACAGACAGACGCTGGGCGGCTTCACCACCACCAGCTTCACCAAGGGCGGCGAAGGCGGTGATCATCCCGATAACCGTTCCGAGCAGACCCATCAGGGTGGCGATGGAAGCAATCGTGGACAGGAACACCAGGTTCTTTTCCAGCATCGGCAATTCGAGCGCCGTAGCTTCCTCGACTTCCTTCTGGATCGCGAGCACCTTCTGTTCCGTCTCGAGTTCGGAGGAGATCATTTCCTTGTATTTGCGAAGTCCGGCTTTCATGACGTTGCCGACGGAGCCTTTTTGCCTGTCGCACTCCTGGATGGCGGCGTCTACATTCTTGTTAGCCAGGTGATACTGCACTTTGCGGATAAATTCGGCGATATTGCCGCTGCCCGTCGCCTTGGAGATCGTCAGGAACCGTTCGATCACGAAGGTGATAACCGTCAGCAGGGCTGCGATCAGGATCGGCACGATGATACCACCGTTGTACATACGGGACATACCGGACTTTGCACCCTCATGGCTGGGCCAGAACCCGCCGCTAAGATCAGGTTTTGTGAAATTGTCGGGGTTCCCGATGATGAATCTCCAGATGCAATATCCGGCGATAAGACAAACAACTGGTGCGATCCAGGAAATCGAGTTACCCTTTCGTTTTGGTTGTACGGATGTAGAGCTTTTAGCTGCCGGCGCTGCAGTCGGTTTTGTTGTTCCAGCCATGATCGTTGTTTTTAGTGTTTTTTAAAAAAAATTGAGGTATGTAATAGAAAATGATTGCACAATTTGCAAAAAGGCTTTTCAATCGGAGAAATTGGATGGGATTTTCATTCGGGCCGTGCAATATAAGCAATTTTTATAACCTTCAAAATCAAAAAATAAAATTGCCTGATCTCGTCAATCCCCCGCCGATAAAGGCTATGCGGGCTAAAAGATATTACTGTTTTAATGTTGGGCGGCGTTGAAATCCCGTACATGTTTGAACAAGTTGGAACAACCCGCGAGGGCCTCCTCAAGAACCCGCGGCAACCCTCCGCCTCATCACTCGTACCTCAGCGCCTCGATCGGGTTCAGCCTTCCCGCCTTGTACGCCGGATACGCTCCCGCCAGCAATCCCACCACAGTGCAGATCCCGATACCCAGCACGAGCCAGATCCAGGGAAACACGAAACCCGTCGACAATACGATCGAGAAAACATTCCCGATGATCACCCCCAGCACCACCCCGAAACCCGCCCCGATGAGGCTGATCAGCACGGCCTCGAACAGGAACTGCTGCCGCACGCTCCGCTGCCGCCCGCCGATCGCCTTGACCAGGCCGATCTCCTTCGTCCGCTCCGACACCGAAACCAGCATGATATTCATCAGCCCGATCGCCGCCCCGCCGAGCGTGATTCCCCCGATGACGATCGCGGCGATGGTAATGAAACTCAGGTTTTTGAGCAGGAGGTTGACGAACGTATCGCTTTTGTCGATCAGGAAATTATCCGCTTCCGTGACCTCCAGCCGCCGAACCGGCCGGAATATCCCCTCGGCCTGGTCGATGGCGCCGTCGATCAGTTTCACATCCTTCACCTTGACCTGTATGTTAAAAGATGCATTGGAGCCCGGATTGAATAAGCGCCGGACGGTATTATAGGAAGTGAGGATGATATTGTCGTAGTTCATTCCGAGCGTGCTCCCCTTCGGAGCAAAGACGCCCACGACGCGGAAAGGAAGGTTGTTGACCTGGATGATCTTCTCGACAGGGCGCTCGGGGTTGTCCCCGAAAAACTTCCTGGCAATGTCGCTGCCGATCAGGCAGACATTGCGTCCCGAACTGATATCCAGCGGGTTCAGGTTCCGGCCCGCCGCCACCGTAAACCCATTCAGGTCCGCATAGTTCCCGTCGCTGCCCTGGACCCGGATATTGGGGTTGGTTTTGTGGTTGCCCAGAGAGACGACGGCATCCGACACGCCCATCAGCCCCAGCGAGATGGCGGCGGGGTAATTATACCGCGCCAAAAAGGTCTCGGCCTGCAGCTTGGTGATCGGCTCGTTGGTGTTGGAACGCTTTTCCTTCAGGGCGCCCCGCTTGCTGGACTTGACGCCGTCCCCGTGGAAATTGAACCAGTTCTTGTAATGGATAGTGAAGCCGTTGGCCCCCATGGCGGAGAAGCTTTCGGTAAACTTCTGTTTCATGGCCTCGATGGCCGTATTGATACCGACCAACGCCATGATCCCAAACGCGATGATAGCCACCGTTATCCCCGTCCGCAGCTTATTGCCGCGGATCGTCCGGTAGGCTAGCGATAAAGTGTCGGTCAATCTCATGGTGGGAAAGGCAATATAAAGAATTTTCCGCTTTTACCCGCCGTCCCGGACCTACCACGTGTAAATTAGCCGGGATAGTTGCCCCAGCAGCGACTGCGGGAAGATCCCGAGGACGAGCACCAGCACGGCCAGCAGGACCAGCATGCCCTTGAATCCGGCGCTTGGGGCGACCTCCGTCGTTCCGTCCCCTTCCTTGAAATACATGGCCTGGATCACCCGGAAATAGTAATAGGCGCTCACGGCCGCGCACAGGACCGCAAAGATGACCAGCCACATGAATTTCCCGGTCGAGACGACCGAGGCCAGCATATAATATTTGGCGAAGAAGCCGCCGGTCAGCGGGATGCCCGCCAGCGACAACAGGAAGATCGTACAGGTCGCGGCCAGGACGGGCTGCTGCCGGGCCAGGCCGTTGAAGCCTTCGAACGTATAATCCTTCATCCGGATCAGCACGGCGAATACCCCGATCGTGGCGATGCTGTACGCCGCCGCATAGAGGATGATGCCTTCTTTCGCCACCCCGGACAGAGAAAGCACCGCCAGCAGCATGAACCCGGCCTGCGCGATGGACGAATAGGCCAGCATCCGTTTCACGCTTTGCTGGAAGACCGCCGTGATATTGCCGATAAAGAGCGTCGCCGCCGCGATGATCGCCACGAAGATCTGCCATTGCCCGGGGTTGGAGCCAAAGGCCTCGTCAAAGAGGCGGAGGAACCCGACGAAGATCGACACCTTGACGATGGTCGCCATGAAGGAGGTGAAGACGGTCGGCGCCCCGTCATAGACGTCCGGGGTCCAGAAATGGAAAGGCGCTGCCGAGACCTTGAACGCGATCGAAACGAGCAGGAGAAGAATGCCGGCCAGCAGCAGCGGCTCGACCGCCGGCTGAGCGGACCAGATATCGTCTATGTTGAAGGAGCCGGTGGGGCTCGCGCCATACAGGAAGGCGATGCCCAGCAACATGAGCCCGGTGGAGAAGGAACCCATCAGGAAATACTTCAGCGCTGCCTCGTTGCTTTTCAGATTTCGTTTGTCGCTGCCCGTTAAAATGTACAGCGGTATCGACACGATCTCGATGCCCAGGAACAGCATCAGCAGGGAGTTGAAGGTGGTCACCAGGGTGATTCCGCAGAGGGTAAAAAAGACCAGCGCATAATACTCGGCGAGGTTGTGTCCCACTTTCTCCATGTCGCGGCCCGACAGCAGGACGAGCAGCAGGGTGCTCGCGATGGCGATGCTATTGCCCAGTAACCCGAAAGTATCGAAGAACAACATCTTGTGCACATCCATCACCAGCAGGTGATAGCCCGTCATATCCAGGTAGTTCCCCGCCAGCAGCAACAGCAACCCAACGATCGCCACATTCCGGATACCCGCCTTCCGCTGCGTGAAGATCCCGCTGAACATCATGACAATTCCCCAAATCGCCGATATCAATATTGCATTCATATTACAACTTGTAATTCATCTTCGCGAGAATAAAATCCGCCGTCGCCTTCGTCAGCTCCAGCACGGGCTTCGGGTACACTCCGATAAACACGATGAGCAGCACGATCACGACCAGCGCCAGCTTCTCGTTGAACCGGATATCAGACACCTTCGCCGTCAGGGCGCTGAGCTCCCCGAAGAACACCCGCTTGATCATATTCAGCGTATACACTGCCGCCAGGATCACCGTCACCGCCGCCACGACCGTGAAGACGACATTGTATTTTGTCGCGGTCGAGGTAAAGACGCCTGTGAACATCAGGAACTCGCCGACGAACGCATTGGTCAGCGGCAGCGCGATATTCGCAAGCGCCACGACGACCAGCAGGATCGCCAGACCCGGAGCCTTCTGCGCCAGGCCGCCGAGCTGCGAGATCTTCCGCGTCCCGGTCTTCCGCTCGATCAGCTCCACGACTATCCACATTCCGAGGATATTGATACCGTGATTGAACATCTGTACCATGACACCCTGCATCCCGATCGAGGTGGTCGCAAAGACCGCCAGGCACATCAGTCCCATGTGCGCGATGGAGGAATAGGCCACCAGCCGCTTCAGATCGTCCTGGCGGATCGCGATCAGCGAAGCATAGACCATCCCGATGATACAGGCCACCGACACCGTGTCGCCCCAGGCCCAGGTGGCTTCCGGCACGATCGGCGCCAGCCAGCGCAGCAAGCCGAACAGGCCCATCTTCACCATCAGGGCGCTCAACACCATAGTCGTAGCGGTGGGCGCCTGTTCATAGGTGTCCGGCTGCCAGGTATGCAGGGGCCAGATCGGCATCTTGATCGCGAAGGCCAGGAACAGCACCCAGAACAGCCACATCTGGTCCTTGCTGTTGATCCTGGTATGCATCGCATAGAACGACTCCATCGAAAAAGAATGATCGGGGGTATGCCAGTAGATCCAGATCAGCCCGACCAGCATCAGCAGGCTGCCGACGAAAGTATATACGAAGAATTTGAACGTGACCTGGATCCTCCGCTCGCCACCCCACTGGCTGCAGAGAAAATATACCGGTATCAGGGCCAGCTCCCAGAAGAAATAGAAGAGCAGCGCATCGGTCGCCACAAAAACGCCCATCAAACCCGCCTGCGACAACAGCATCAGCGCATAGAAATTCCAGGCCCTTCGATATTCGGTGCGCCAGGTGGAGATAAAGATCAGCGGGAAGGCCACCGCCACCAGCAGCGACAGGATCGTCGACAGCCCGTCCAGCCCAACCGAAAACCGGCTCCCGAGATCCGGCAGCCACGCACTGCTGTGATGCAGCAACGTGCTGCCCTTTTGCAGCGTCAGCCCCCACAGCGAAACCGCCAGCGTGACCAGCGAGGCCAGCAAAGCCCAGCCCCGGGCCGCCCGCTCGCTTCTGAAAAGGAAGCCGACCAACCCGCAAACCAGTGGCACGACGATCAATAGAACTGGAATCATATCAATAAATTAAATTCAAGTCGAAATCTTTTAATGCCCTACCGCCGGGCCCGTCATCTTGCCGAACGTCGAAGGCGCCAGCGCCGCCGACGACCCATGGCCGCCGAACAACTCGATCAGGAACAATATCACTATCCCCAACACCATCATCAGGACATACCCCCCGACCTGGCCGCTCTGCAAGAGGCGAAGCTGCCGGCTCCCGTACTGCACCAGGCCGCCAACCCCGTTGACGATCCCGTCGATCACATGCTTGTCGATGAATTTCAGGAATTGAGCGAACAGGTCCAGCGGACGCACCACCAGCGCATTATACAATTCGTCCACATACCACTTGTTCGCCAGCACCCTGCCAAAACCCGACGGCTCGCCCAGGTCGGGCCGCCGCGAAAACCTGCCCACAGCGACAAAGGTCCCGATCAACGCCAGGGCCACCGATATGCCCATCAGCACCCATTCCATGCTTCCGCTCACCCCCGTGGCCGCCGCGGGGGCGTTTTCTCCGAACACCGGCGCCAGGAACCGGCCCAGCAAATGGGCGTTGGGCGCGATCGCCTCGGGGATGCCGACGAAACCGCCGACGACCGACAGGATCGCCAGCACGATCAGCGGGATCGTCATGGCCGCCGGGCTCTCATGCAGGTGGTGCGCCTGCTCGTCCGTACCGCGGAACCCGCCCATAAAGGTCATGGCGAAGAGCCGGAACATATAAAAGGCCGTCAGCAGCGCCGTGAAGACGCCGATCACATAATAGACCGGGCTCCGCCCGTAGGCCGCCGACAATATTTCATCTTTTGAAAAGAAACCCGAAAACGGCGGGATGCCCGCGATCGCGATACAGGCCAGCAGCATCGTGATCTTCGTGACCGGCAGCCGTTTCCCCAAGCCGCCCATTTTCCGCATATCCTGCTCGCCGCCCATTGCGTGGATCACGCTGCCCGCGCCAAGGAAGAGCAGGGCCTTGAAGAAGGCGTGGGTCATTACGTGGAAGACCGCCCCGGTATAGGCGCCGACCCCCAGACCCAGGAACATATATCCAAGCTGGCTGACCGTCGAGTAGGCCAGCACTTTTTTGATGTCATCCTGTTTCAGCGCGATCGTTGCCGCCAGCAGCGCCGTCGCCACCCCGATGACCGCCACCACGGTTTGGGTTGCGGGCGTGAGGTTGTACAGGACATGGCTCCGGGCGATCATATAGATACCCGCCGTGACCATCGTCGCGGCATGGATCAGGGCCGACACGGGGGTGGGACCCGCCATGGCATCCGGCAGCCAGGTATACAGCGGGATCTGCGCCGACTTGCCCGTGGCGCCGACCAGCAGGAGCAGGGTGATCGCCGTGAGCTCCCCGACGCTTACGCCCTGGTGCAATACAAGCGCATGCCGGCTCAATGCCGCCGGCGCCGCTGAAAATACGTCTTCGAAATTGACCGAGCCGAATTTGTCGATCATGAGCCAGATCGCGATCAGGAAGCCCAGGTCGCCGATCCGGTTCATCACGAAAGCCTTGATCGCCGCGTTGTCATAGCTGATATTCCTGAACCAGTACCCGATGAGCAGGTAGGAGCAAAGCCCGACGCCCTCCCAACCGATAAAGAGGATCACATAGTTCGACCCCAGGACCAGGAGGAGCATCGAGAACACGAACAGGTTCAGATACGAGAAATACCGGGCGAAATGCGGCGCTTCCTCGCCGTGCATATAGGCCGTGGAGTACAGATGGATGAGGAAGCCCACACCCGTAATGATCAGCAGGAACAATGTCGACAACTGATCCACCTGGAACGCGAAAGGGATCGACAGCTTCCCCACCGTTATGAAATCAAACAATTTAATAATGACAGGTTCGAACCCCTCGCCCCTGACCTCCCCAAAGATCAGCAGACTGATCACGAAGGCCGCCAGGATCGTTCCGCACCCGATCACCCCCGTCAGGGTCTTGGACAAATAGTTCCTGAACAGCCCCGTCAGCAGGAATCCCGCCAGCGGCAAAACAGGGATCAACCAAACTAAATTAACCATAAGCCCGTCAGTGTTTGAGTCTGTTTAAGAAGTTGACATCGACCGAATGCGTATTCCGGTACATCATCACGATCACCGCCAGTCCGACGCTCACTTCGGCCGCCGCCACCACCATGATGAAGAAGACGAACAGCTGCCCGTCCGTCCCTGCATTGGGGTTGGTCGCCGCCATCGCATGGTAATGCATCTTCGAAAAGGCCACCAGCAGCAAATTCACCGCGTTCAGCATCAATTCGATGCACATGAAGATAATGATCGCATTCCGCCTCGTCAGCACGCCGGCCACCCCGACGCAGAACAACGCCACAGATAGAAAAATGTAATAATTTATCGGCATAAGAAAATATACAAATAATGCATTTCCGCCCCGCGGCCCCGCGCCCGCCGTGCGCCTAGTCCTTCTTCCCGATGACGACGACGCCCACCATGGCCGACAGGAACAACACGCTGCTGATCTCGAACGGGATCACATAATCGTGGAACAGGACCATCCCCAAATGGTGGATGAGCCCGATATTCCCGATATTCGTTTCGGCCAGCTGGTTCTTCAGGTCCGCACGCTTCAGGGCTGCCACCAGCACCAGCAACAGCGACCCGCCCGCAATCACCCCCGCGATCTTCAACCAGCGGTTCTTTTGCGGCTCCGTCTCCGTATTGAGGTTCATCAACATGACCACGAAAAGGAAAAGGACCATGATCGCCCCGGCATACACGATCACATTGACGATCGCCAGAAATTGAGCGTCCAGTAAGATATAGTGACCCGAGATCGCAACAAAGACCACGATCAGCCAAAGCACACTATGCACCGGATTCTTGCTGATCACCAC
>DATNBP010000197.1:0-7319 GCA_035572015.1 Puia sp.
TCCACTTTCACGAAAGGGATCAGCGCCCAACTGCTGTCCGGAAGTGCGGCGAGCGACTCCGACCGCCCGGCACCGGGCGAGCCCGCGAGCGAATCCCCCTTCGCATCCTTCTCCCTTCCCCCACCGCCGCAGGCCGCAAAGACACAAGCGGCGCAAACGGAAAAAATCACTGTCTTCATGATAATTTCAATAAGATCACTGCATGGCGGCCGAGCACCCCGCGGAACGGCGTCCCCGTGCTTCCGGCCGCTTGGCCCTTCCAAACATCCAAAATGCTATGGCCCGCCCCGATCTTCAATTCCCTCCAATCCACATCCAATTTCTTTTCGTCATCCCCGCGGTTGAAGAGGCAGACAGCCGTATCGCCACCCTCGAGCGGCTTGACAAAGATCTCGAGGTTGTTGTCGATGCTCGCCCGCCAGCCCTGGCGTCCAAGCGGATCCTGGTCGATGGCGATCACGGCCTTGTTCGTGAGGATCTTCCGCGTGCTTTCCGACATGTTGCGGAGATCGTTGCCGGCCATAAGCGGCGCGGCCAGCATACACCATAAGGTAAAATGCGACTTCTCCTCTTCGGGCGTCAGCCCGCCGTTCCCCACTTCCAGCATATCGGGGTCGTTCCAATGGCCCGGACCCGCATATTTCTCGAGCCCGTTCTGAAGATCGAGATTGCCGATCACGCTGCCGCCATAGGCGCTGCCATTGCCGGCCTCCATGAAGTCCCAGTTGTTGCCGATATCGCCGCAGGACCGCCAGAGATGCCCGATGTCCTTGGCCCATAGCCACGGCTTGTTGGAGCCCCATTCGCAAAGGCTGAAGACGATCGGGCGGCCCGCTTTGTACAGCGCGTCCCGCATGAGCGTGTACGATGCCGGTGCGTTCTGGGTAGAGGTGTTGCACCAGTCTTCCTTGAGGTAGTCGACGCCCCAGGCGGCATACTGGCGCGCATCCTGGAATTCGTAGCCCGCGCTCGCGGGACGGCCGGCGCAGGTGTTGCGGCCCGCGCAGGTATAGATCCCGAACTTTAGCCCCTTCGAATGGACATAGTCCGCCAGCGCCTTGATGCCATGCGGGAATTTGGTCGCGTCGGCGATGATATTCCCCGCGCTGTCGCGCCCGACCTGCCAGCAGTCGTCGATGACGATATACTGGTAGCCTGCGTCTTTCATTCCGGTGGAGACCATCGCGTCTGCGGTCTCGCGGATTACCTTTTCGTTAATTCCGTCACAGGCGAATTTATTCCAGCTGTTCCAGCCCATGGGCGGGGTCTTGGCGAGTTGTTCGAATTTCTGGGCCCGGGCCGGGCCGGAAAAAAGACAAAAAAAGGCGATGCCCGAAAGCACCGCCCTGGAAATGCAGAGTTGTTGATGCATGGGTAGTAGAGTGAGGGTTACATGAGGAACTGTTCGGAAACGATCTTACCATCCTTGACATGGTAGATGCAAAGCTCGGTCATTTTCATGCGCTGACCGCCTTTCATGGTGACGTCCATCATCATGGTGACGGCAAAGGACGAATCGGCCATCAGGGGCTCGGAGACCGTGCCGCCGTGGGACTCCTCGACCATGGACTGCCATTTTTCACCTTTTTTCACGATGGCGTCGAGACCTTTTGTCTCCTTTTCGAATTCGGACGTCGCATGCGGCTCGATACTGACCGCGTCGTCCGCGAACAGCTCCTTTTGGGCGGTCCCGAAGTCACCCTGCCGGCATAGCTCGACGAGACGATTGGCTATCTCAACCGTCGTCATGGTTGGTGTTGCTACTGACATAAAAATTGGTTTGATGAAAGGTAGTGCAATTTTTGGGCGCGGCCAAAAAAAAGGCCCTGCCCGACATGCGACGCAGCCAGGCATCGCCGGGGCAGGGACAGCTGTTTGCAGGGATCTTATTTAAATGCAATATATTTCGACTCGGCTTTCACGATCTTCCCGAAGAAATCCTTCATCGCCTTGTATTCGGCCGGCGAAATATCTTCCCTTTGCAGCACCGCTTTCCGGACTATGGTCAGCTTGTGCGTACCGGTAGCGATGTATTGCAACGTATAGGTCGAATTCCGGAAGGTGAAGCTTTCATTCCTGGGCACCTCGATAAAATGCGCACCCTCGGGACATTCGATCGTCACCCGCGTGTCGTATTCGTCCGCATTTTCGTACTGCCAGTATTCGAGCGGGAACTGCCGCTCGTCTCTGGTGAAATTGTCCATGGTGGCGACCACGTCCGTAAACGGGATCTTGATCATATGCATATCCCCCACTTCGACGACCTCGTTGGACACCGTCGCATGGAAAGAATAACCCGCCGAATCCGCCGTTCCGTCCAGGCCCTGGAAGGAGACTTGGTCGATCTTGACGGGGTTCTTGTAGCCGCTGCTCACGCTCTTTTCCAGTTGCTCCTGTTGCTTTTCGGGCGACAGTTCCGCATAGTCGTCCTTGACGGAAGATACCAGCGCGCCGTGTTTGGTGACGTGCTCGGCGAGCCTGACGTCCGCCCCGTTAAACGTCACATCGACCGTCCGGACGAACTTGTCGCGGGGCCGCATCGGCGACTCGATATATTCGAGCCTGGCATCCCCGGCCGCGGCGCCCTCGCCGGAGGGGATCACGAGACAGGAGGCGTGGATGTCCCCGCCCGGAAGACAGGCGAAAGGCAGGTTGTTGTCGGTCAGTTCGAGGAAATAGGGCTTTGCGTCGATCCAGGCCTTCACCATACAGTGATTGAATTCGAGCGACGGCAGCTCCATCGACTTCAACCCGTTGTCCCTCGTATTCACCAGTACCAGCTGGGCCTTCAACCCGCTCAGACGCGCCAGTGCGACGAAGAGGCTGGACAGGTCCTTACAATCGCCCAGCCGCGTATTGATCGTCACCGAAGCCTTCTGCGGGACAAATGCGCCCTGCCGGAACGGCACCGAAGAATAGTGGATGTTCTTCGTGATATAGTTGTAGATCCGCGTCGCCTTTTCCCTGTCCGTCAATCCCGTCGCGCCCTTGGGGAACAGCGAATCGTATAGTTCTTTCACTTCAAAATCATCGTCGGTCTTGCTCGATGCGAGGTCGCTGTACCAGCGGGCGATATCGTTCCAGGACTCCAGCGTAGATACATGGATCGTCGGGCCTACGTCCAGCAGGGGCGGCATGAACGGTTCGTCTTTGAAGAGCGGCGGGTTGACCATTTCCCAGGAATACAGCGTGAAATCGTCATAGGCCGTTTGCCGCGGTTTCAGATCGGCGTTATCCATTTTATAATCGAACTTCACTTTGTTCGAGACCAGCATGCAATATCTCACCGTATCCTCCGGCACAAAGGCATTGAAGCCAAAGCGGTTCCAGTAGTGGCGGGTCACGCGGCCCTCGGCGAAGTTCTGGATCTTGTATTTCAGCACGATCGCGTCGCCGACCTCGAGACCGGTAAACACGATCTGGTTATCGTTCTGCTCGGCCGGGACCACCGACCCGCTTTTCTTCACGACCTCCGCCTTCTCCACCTTCAATTCCTGCGTGTTCGAGTTGTAGCCCAGGTTGTCTTCCTTCCACGTATCGATGCCTTTCTGGGTGAGGATCTTCACGACGGTAGTGGTGTATTCCTCTGAAGCCCCCTCGGGGTAAACGACCGCGAATTTCTCGTCAAGCACATAGAAATAATCGTAATCGGCCTGCTTCCCGGCCACATTCCGGATGGCCTGGTACACGTCGGTCTCGGGGAACGCCTTCCAGACCGCGGGCTTCTTGCGCAGGTCCCGCAGGTGCTCGCGTGCGGAATATTTGTTGGCGTCATAATAGAGCGCCTTCAGGTAGGCCTTCACCGCATCGGAATCCTGGTGCTCCTGCTGCAGTTCGAGGCCTAGGTTTTCCCAATACGTGGCGACATAGGGCGCGAGCTGAAGGGCCTGTTTGCCGAAATCCACGGCCTTGGAATATTGTTCCTGGTCGTAATAATAGCTGGAGATATCCGTATACAGGTCGGGGTCGTACGGGAATTCCTCTTTGGGCTGTTCGAGCAGCTTCAGGGCTTTTTCCTTCTGTCCCTGTTTGGTATATTCCGCCGTGAGCTTCTCGATCATGCTGTAGTTGTAGTTGTCCTTGAGATAGTTCTCCAGCACTTTGACGCCGCCCCTGGCATCCTTGAACCCATTTACCTTGAGGTTGTACATCCAGTCGACCACCTCGGAGTTGTCTGGATATTTTTCGTAGGCTGTCTGAATGGCTTTCACGAGGTCGTCCATCTTGCTTTGCTTCTGGTAGAGCGTGATCCTTTCGATCCAGGTGTCGTCGTCTTCGCCATAGAGCTGCACGCAGCGATCCAGTTCCTTGAAGGCCTCGTCATATTTTTCCTCGCCCGCCAGCCGCTGGATATTGATGCGGATGGCCACGAGACAATCGGGATCCTTTTCTTTCATCCGCTCGACCTCTTCCAATAACACCGTCCGGTTCTCCGCTTTGATCAGCACTTCCATCAGCTGCAGCCGGAGCAGCGAGTTGTCGGGCGCATGCTGCAGGGCCTTTTCTATTACCCGCCGCGCTTCCTGGGTCCGCGAGCTCCGCAGGTACACATCCGACAACAGCAGGTAATTGGCGTAATTGTCCGGCTCGGCGGCGATCTTCTTCTCGAAAAAGTCCTCCGCGAAATGCCGGATGGACGGCGGAGCCGCGGCGGACGCGAGGTTTGCCGCAACTTTCGGATAGGCCTGATAGGTAGAACTATAGGTCAAGCCCTGGACCGGGTAGTACTTATCGTTGGTGAACCGCACGATAAAATTGGGCGTGCCCGAATTCGTGTAGCCGAGCTGGACCAGAAGACGGTTGTACCCCTTCTTCAGCGTCACGCGCTGGCGGTAGTAGTCGAGTTCCGTCACCAGTTCCTTCGACGAAGCCAGCACGGGCTGGTCGTTGATCCAAACTTTGACGGAGCCGCAGGTACCGACGTCCAGCATGACCGTGCGGTCGTCCGGCGAATTGACGAAGGTCTGCGCATAGATGATCGCAGTGTTCCTCCGGAAGTGGGGGTAGGGGACGGTATACCCTTCCTTGCTCATGACCGGCGGGGTGAACCACGACACGGTCGCGTTGTTGAATGAAGCGAACGTCGCGCCCCCTTCCGGATGCTCCAGCGGACCGTAATCCTTATAATAGCCGCTACCCGATACGTTGTCAAACGGTCCGGTCAGATCCCACGCCGGCGTCACCGCTCCCATCGCCTCCCACTCTCTCTGCGCCTTGCCGATTTCGTTGCTCATCTCGAAATGCAGCGCCTTGAAATAATGCGCCGCCGCCCGGATCGATCCGTTGACCGCCGTGTCCGACAGCAGCCTGTCGAGCATCTGCATCTGGTGCCCGCTCTTTTTCCCATAGGACCCGAGTACAGCCCCGTTGAACCACATCGCAAACACATAGGGATTGGGATCCCTGACCTGATTGTACAGCCGGGGGATGAAATCGCTGATCTCCGATTCCTTGCCGCCGAAACTTTTGAGATAGACCCAGGTGACATAGGCATCTACTGCCGTCTTGGGGTCCTGCATGGCTTTCAGGAGCAATTGTTCGGCCGTCTTCCGGTCGTTCCGGTCGAGGGCTTTCCAGGCATCGTCGTAATCGTTGGCAAAAATCTGAAAGGAAATGGCGCTGGCGATCAGCAGGCACAAGGCATAACGTGTGGTGGGCATAACAGGAGTTTTCTATCAGGATAACGTAGTGGACGCGGTCTAAATTGCGCGGTCTTTCCCGTCGCGGAAGCGGAGAACGCGGCGGCTACCGTCGCGGCGCCTGGATCTTCACTACCTTTTGACTGACGAGCTGGTCCCTGTACTGGAGTTGCAGTGCATAGGCGGCGTCCGGAAGGCTTCCCAATCCATATACGTTGATGGTATTGAGACCCGGGCCGATCGGCTGAATGAGACGCCGTACCGGGCGGCCGAACAGGTCCGTCAGCGTGATCGTCGCATTCCCGGTCGCCGGTGCGATCAGCTCGATATTGATCTGGTCGGTGAAGGGATTTTGCACAGACCGGACCTGGAAGGATATGCCGCTGTTGCTCAACAGCACCAGTTGGCTGTATTGCGTGGCCCCGCCGCTGGTCAATCGAAGTCGGTAATAGCTTTGGGCCGCCACGGCTGCGGGATCGGTGAACCGGTATGCCGCGCCTTGCCCCGGAACGGCGGTCGCCGGCAACGTACCGACGGCGGTATAATGCGCCCCGTCGTCGCTTCGCTCCACCGTGAACACCAGCCCCGGCACTTCGCCGCCCGTCGCCCATTGCAGGTTGCCCAGGCCGTTCTGACCGAGCTGGCCGCGGAAATTCAATATGGTCGTGGGCAGCGCGATAAGACAGTTGACGCCATACACATATTTCGGCTGCATCGTCGTATAGGAACAGCTCGCCGACTTGAGGTTGGAATCCGTACTGGCCACCACCAGCTGATAAATCGTCAGCGAGGTCGTCGCCGGAACCCGGAAGTACCGCGACAGCGTGTCCACATATTGTCCGGTGACGATATTGTAGTTGGGCACCACGGTGCCGGTATCGGCGCGGTTCAGTGTGTCGAGCCCTGCGGGACCCCAGGTCACGCCGCCGTCCGTACTCTTATTGAGCTGGAAATGCGTGTAGTTATTGACAAAGGCCGAGATCGCGAACCGCACCGTATCGTCCGCGCCCTGGCAGAGTGTATCGGGTCGGTCCGGGGTGAGCGTCAGGTTGGGCGGACAGGTCGCCAGCGTGATATCGTCCAGCGCCCAGTCGTTCCCGCCGCCGCCGGGGGCGTTGTTGCGGATGGAGATGGTGATGGAATTCTCGTTAGGCCCGGTCAGGAAGACGAAGCCGCGTTGCTGCCAGCCCGATCCATGATCCAGCTGCCCCGTCGATATCCGGTCGATGCTGTCCACGACAAGGGTCAGGTTGGGCAATACTCCTTCCTGGTACGTCGCGTGGCCGTTGGAATCGATCCCGCAATTGGGACAGATATTTTTAACCCACGCGCTGAACTGGTAATAGGTATTCGGACACAAGCCGCCGATCACCTGGTGATACGCTTCGCTTGTCGCCAGGTCCGCGTTCACCACCAGCATATAGCCGCCGCTCGTCGTGGCGCCAGGCGGGGCATTTCCCGCCGAGGTCGTGGACCCGGTGTGGTCGCCGGTAATGTCCCAAAAACCGTTAAACTCCCGGTTGCTGCAAGCCTGCACGCCGGTAAACCCGGAACAGCTGTTCATCAGCGCCGCATTCGGATAGGTACTGCTCACGGGGCTGATGTTGTTGACGATGGCATAATACCCGTCGTTGATCGAGGGCGAGGTGCCCGAATTGGGCAAATACGTGTAGCTGGGGA
>DATNBP010000198.1:0-3786 GCA_035572015.1 Puia sp.
GCAAAATCCTGCAGCCAACGGTGCATGGCCCACCAGGCGAGCGGGAAGGCGAACACCATTGCGACGACCACCAGCAAAAGAAAATCGCGCGACAACAGGCCGATGATCCCGCCCACCGATGCGCCGAGCACCTTCCGGATCCCGATCTCCCGGGTCCGCTGTTCGGCCGCGTAAGCCGTAAGACCGAACAACCCGAGGCACCCGATGAAGATCGCCAGCAGCGAGAACGACAGCGCAATGCTGCCCGTGCGCTGATCGCTCAGATACATGTTATTGAACTCCTCATCCATGAACGTATAGCTGAAGGGTTGCGAAGGCGCCATTTTCCGCCACAAGGATTCGATCTGGCCGGCCAGCTGGTGTGCACGGTCACCCGAGATCCGCAGCGAGATCCGGCCCTCATCCTGGCTCGGATACAACACCAGCGGCGTGACGACCGTCCGCAGTGTATTGAAATTAAAATTCTTCACCACCCCGAGGACATGCCATTCCTTTATTTTCTTTGTTTTCAGATCTTCGAATTCATAGAGCTTCGCGCCCACCGGCTGCATGCCCTGCATCATCCGGGCTGCCGCCTCATTGATGACAACTCCCGAAGAGTCGGTCGGAAAATCCCTGGAAAAATTCCGGCCAGCCGCCATCTTCATGCCGAGGACCGGGATATACTGGTCGTCCACCGGCCACACCTGGGTCGAGATCGACTTTTTGACATCCATATCCGGCGAAAGGAAGATGGCGTCGTTGTTCCCGTTCCCGCCGGTCGGGAGGAACCCCGTCATCGTCGCCCCCTGTACGCCTGCCATTCCTTTCAACTCTTGTTCGAACGCCTTCGCCTGTTCACCCAATACATAGGTATTGTTGATCATCATCACCTGGTCGCGGTTGAAACCAAGGTCCCGGTTGTGGATAAAATTGAGCTGCTGGTAGATGACCGCGGTGCCCACCAGCAGGAAGATGGAGATCATGAACTGGAAAACGACGAGTGCATTCCGCAGCCGGCCGGTCCTCATTCCCTTTGAGACCTTTCCTTTCAGCACCTCGATCGGCCGGAATGCCGACAGAAAGAATGCCGGATAACTACCGGCCAGCATACCGACCACCCCGACAATACCCAGGGCCGCAGGCGCCATCCAGGGCTGCAGAAAGGCAGCGATGGTCATTTGTTTGCCCGCCAGTTGGTTAAAGACCGGCACCGCCAAAGCTGCCAGCCCTACGGCAAGGATCAGAGCAACGAGGCTGACCAGCATGGACTCGAACAGGAACTGGGAGACGAGTCCGCCGCGCATCGAGCCCAGCACTTTCCTGATCCCAACCTCCCGCGCTCTGTTCGCGGACCGCGCCGTCGACAGGTTCATGAAATTAACGCAGGCGATCAGCAGGATGAATGCGGCGATCGCGGAAAAGATATACACGTACTGGATATTCCCGTTGGCGTCGAACTCCGCGATCTTGTTGCTGTGCAAATGGATATAGGGCAGCGGGGTGAGATAGAAGACGCACTTGTCGCCCGCTTTATTGAATTCGTCCAGCGATAGATGCACGACGTTTTGGAGCAGGGGCCCGACATGACGCCTGACCATATCTCCCAGTTTCGCCTCCAACTTGCGGGGATCCGTTCCTTTCCGCAGAAGGAGATAGGTCTGGAAATTTCCGCTCAGCCAGGCATCGTCGTCCCGCTTTGCCTCCTCCGACTCGGTTAACGAGAGGAAAAAGTCGAAATGGAAATGGGAATTGGCCGGGACATTGCCTATGACACCCGTCACCTTGTAAGGGATCGAATCATTGATCGTCAGGGTCCGGCCCACGACGCCGCCCATGGTGGCCGCAGTTGCATCGAAATATTTTCTCGCCATCCGCTCCGTGATCACCACCGAATGCGCCTCCTTCAGGGCGGAATGCGGGTCGCCCGCGAGCATGGGCAGGGTGAAGACATCGAACAGCGTCGAATCCGCCAGCACGACCGCATCTTCCTTGATATTGACATTGCCTTTCCTGATCAGCCGTCCGCCGTTCGTCCGGAATCGCACCTCCTTCTCCACTTCCGGGTATTCCCTCAACATGGTCGGCCCCGCGGGTGCAGGCGCAACGGCCAGCGAAATATCGTTCCCCCCGAAGCTGACATCGTTGTCAAGGCGGTAGATCCTGTCCGCATTGGCGTTCCACCGGTCAAAGCTCAATTCATCGGTGACATACAGCAGGATCAGCAGACAGGTGGCCAGGCCGATCGCCAGGCCAAGGATATTGATAGCGGAAAATCCCTTGTTTTTCCAGAGGTTACGAACCGCGGTCTTCAGATAATTGCGCAACATGAGCGGGTAATTTCCGATGTGACGCCGCCAGCCGCGGAAATGTTACACCGCCCAGAGCCCCCGTGAACGCCCCGAGCCCCGCAAACGCCCCGGCCGCCGGAAAACGTCGCGAGCCTCCGGCACCCCGGCCGCTGGAAATCGCGCCCCCCTCTACCGCCCCGGCACAGGCACCACCGGCAAACTCTCATTCCCGGTCCCCGACACCGACTGCACCGCAAAAAAATAATTGTCCTTGGAATAGGGCAGCTTCACGTCCGTCGCGGTGGTAAAGATCTTCCGCTGCCAGACCGGGCTCGTCGTTTCGCGCATCAGGATATAGTAACCCTTTACCTTGCCATAGGCCGGCGCCTTCCACATCAGTTGGGTTCCGTTGGTCAGGTTACGCACCTCCACCCTGACATCCTGCGGTTTGCCGGGGGATTTGGCCAGATTGGCCAGATTACTGAGATTCAACGCAGTATTCTTCCGAAGGTATTCGAAGTCCATGAATTCGGGTAGATCCCCGTAGACCACCCCTTTCTCGGTCCGGACGTCCTGGTGCTGGTGGTTGAAATTCTCGTTCATCTCCGTGATCCGCACCGCTGTATATCCGGTATCCGCGTACGGAATATGATCCCCGCCGCGCAGGAACCGGTCGCTCCTGTAGACCATCACCACCTCGAGGTTGTCGACATACCGCTCCCCGATTTCTTTTACATACCGCGCCAGCTGGCGGGCATCTCCGTCGTTCTCCAACCCGAATTGGCGGATATACCGGGCCCTTTTGGCCAACTCATAGGCGGGGAGCCCCTCGCTGAAGACCCGGACCTGCGTGTTGTTGATGATATTGGTCTCGTTGCTGTTGTTGCTGCCCATGATATCATTGTTCAATACCGCCTCGATATTCCAGTTCTGCGTCCTGGCCTTGTTCGCCATATAAGTGGAACCCAGCAGCCCCTGCTCTTCCCCGCTGACAGTGACAAAGATGACCGTCGCGGGAAAGGAATGCCGGCTCATCACCCGCGCACACTCGATCACCGCGGCGCTGCCGCTACCGTCGTCGTTGGCCCCCGGCGCATCGTTCGTCCCGTCCATCACATCGGTCCTGCGACTGTCCAGGTGCCCGCTGATAATGAAAATGCGGTTGTCGGCGGGATCGGTCCCCCTGAGCGTGGCCACGACATTCCCGAGGTTGATATCGCTCCTGACGCGACGGCCGTCCGCATGATAGGTCGTGGTGTCGATCATGGCGGTAAGGCGGCCACCCGAGGCAGCGGCGAATTCATTGAACTTGGCCAGCACCCAGTTGCGGGCGGCGCCGATGCCCCGGGACCTGTCGGTGGTGGAGCTCACCGTGCTCCGGGTGCCGAAAGACACCATTTTTTTGATATAAGACTGCAGCGAGTCTGCATTGACCTGGCTTACCATGCCTGCGATCTCCGGATCGCGGTCGATCGTCGTCTGGGCTTTGGCAGTACAAAGGGCGCTGGACAGGAAG
>DATNBP010000199.1:0-12640 GCA_035572015.1 Puia sp.
TGTTCGACGCAGCGTTCCCTATCCGGGTGTTCAGTTCCGCAATATAGATATCCAGGTCATTGTTGATCCGGTAGCCGCTGCCATTGAAAGGCATCGACTGGTTGCCGGGTTGGCCGCCGGTGATGAATCCGCTTCCGCCAAGTGACCGGCTGGTGCTGGCGAACTGGTCGGCGTATGATTTGAGGTAATTGTATTTGATCGTGAGGACGTTGGTCGGGTTGATGTTGAAGTCCAGGCGCGCATTTACTTTATAGCTGTTCGTCTTGAAGGTGTAACCCTGGTATACGCCGGGGTTGTAATGGTAGGCGCTGTCGAGATACGCTGCGATCATGTTGAGCGAATCGGCACTGACCTGGGAAACGCTGCCCGGCGTAACCGGGTGGCTGTTGTCGGTCGCGACAAAGGAGGTAGCCGGCGCACTCTGCAGGTCCTCCTCCGCATTCACGAAGAAAAACAGCTTGTTGGGGATGAATGCGCCACCCAGGCTTCCACCCAGTACATTGTATTTGAACGGGCTCCTGGTGACCACCGCGTCCTCGACCTTATAGCCCTGCGTGCCGGGTCCCTTGATATAATCGTACAGCGTGCCGCGGAAGGTATTGGTCCCCTGGCGGGTGACCGAGTTGATGCCGGCGCCTGTAAACCCCCCCTGGCGAACATCATAAGGCGAGATATTGACCTGGATCTGGTCGATCGCGTCCAGCGCAATGGGTTGGGCGCTGGCCTGGCCGCCGAGGGTGCTGGACAAGCCGAATGAGTTGTTGAAGTCGGCGCCGTCCACGGTCACGTTGTTCTCTCCCGGATTGGTGCCTGCGAAGCTAAGCCCGTTGGCGGACGGTTCGAGCCGGGTAAAATCCTGGATGGAACGCGAAATGGTCGGGAGCTGTTCGATCTGAGCCCGCGTGACCAGCTCCTGGGTGCCGGTGTGAGCGTTGTTGAAGATCTTGTTCTGCCGGGCGGCGGAAACTACCGTGGCCTCCAGTTCCTTTGCTTCGGGAACCATGGTAAAGTCACCGTAAAAGTCCTGGCCGAGGACAAGGGTGATGTTATCTTGTTTCTCTTCTTTGAACCCTACATAGGTTACGGTAAGCGTGTAGGGACCGCCGACGCGGAGGCCCGGCAAATTGTAGTGGCCGTCTTTCCGGGTCGTCGTTGTGTACTTCGTACCGGTGGGGTTGTGAAGGGCAACCACCGTAGCACCCGCCAGCGGCGCCTTTGCGTCAGTAAGAACGGTCCCCTGGATCTGGGAAGTCGTCTCCTGTGCGAAGGAACAGACAGCAGTTAGGAGTGTGATTGCCGATAATAGCAGTCGTTTTATCATATACATGGTTTTTGCAGTTATGTGGAGTGTCTCGGTTAGCGGGGCAAAGAAACTAAGGTTCGGATTCTGAACTGTTCCGGGTCCTATTATGAAATTATTAACAGATGATGCGGGCAAATGTATCATAATTATCAAAATGCCAAAAAGAACCTTTTACACCCAAACCGCGCCTTTTTCCACAGGAAAACGGGACGCCGGGCAACTGGACGGAAATACTGGGGGTGAGTGGGTAGAATGGCTGGGCCGGCAGGCATCCTTTCTTAACTTTGGGGCGTTATAATTGTTAATTTTGCGGGTGGACGGCCGGTTGTTGCGCGCGGCCGGCTTCAATCTAAATCTTTACAAAGCATGTTATCGAGTATTGAAAGTGCGATCGACGATATCAGGATGGGCAAATTGGTCATCGTCGTGGATGACGAAGACCGCGAGAACGAGGGAGACTTTATCGCGGCCGCAAGGAAAGTGACGCCCGAAACGATCAATTTCATGAGCAAGCATGGTCGCGGTCTGATTTGCGCCCCCCTTGTGGAGGAGCGGTGCGATGAACTTGGGCTGGGTCTGATGGTCAACAATAATACGGCCCTGCACGAAACCCCTTTTACGGTTTCCGTAGACCTGTTGGGTCATGGCTGCAGCACCGGGATTTCGGCCCATGACCGGGCAAGAACTGTTCAGGCGCTGATCGATCCGAATACGAAGCCGGAAGACCTGGGCAGACCGGGTCATATTTTTCCGCTGCGGGCCAAACGCGGGGGCGTTCTCCGCCGGGCCGGACATACCGAAGCCACAGTCGATCTGGCGCGGCTGGCGGGATTCGAACCTGCCGGAGTGCTGGTGGAGATCATGAACGAGGACGGGACCATGGCTCGTCTCCCCGAGTTGACGGAGATCGCCGCCAGATTCGATCTCAAGATCATTTCGATCAAGGAGATGATCGAGTACCGGTTGAAGACAGATTCCCTGATCGAGGAGATCGTACGGGTGGACATGCCCACCAAGTACGGAAATTTCAAATTGATCGCATTTAAAGAAAAGAATACGAATAACGAGCATCTGGCGCTGATCAAGGGTGAATGGAAGAAGGACGAGCCGGTGCTGGTGCGGGTGCATTCATCGTGTTTCACAGGCGATATCCTCGGCTCGTTCAGGTGCGACTGCGGGGAGCAATTGCATGAGGCGATGCGGATGGTAGAAAAGGTAGGGCAGGGGGCTATCCTCTATATGAATCAGGAGGGCAGGGGAATCGGGCTCCTGAACAAATTGCGGGCTTATAAACTGCAGGAAGAGGGAATGGATACCGTCGAGGCGAACCTGCACCTGGGCTTTCCCATGGATAAACGCGACTATGGCGTCGGAGCGCAGATCCTGCGGTACCTCGGGATCACCAAGCTTCGGCTGATCAGCAATAATCCGAAAAAACGAGCGGGATTACTGGGATACGGGTTGGAGATCGTAGAGTCGGTACCCCTGGAGATCAGGCCAAATCCCCACAATGAACGATACCTGGAGACTAAACGAGACAAGTTGGGCCACGACATCCTGAAAAAAGTCGGCGGTTAGTTTCCGGATGGCGGCGGTTAGTTTCCGGATGGCGGCGAGTCGGTGTTGCTCGCGGTGTTTTCTTCTTTTGGAACTATGGCTTCCTTTCCGGACGACGGTTGCGAGACCTTTTTCTTCTTTTTCTTCCGGAACAATTCATCGATGCGGTCGAAGTCGCGGCGGTAGGATATGCTGATACCCGAACTGTTAAGGGTATGGTTGCCTCCGGATAAATAATTGTAAGAGTCGCGGTAAAAGAGGGTCAGCCGGACACGGCCATCGGGGGTGATCTTGTAGGCTGCGGTGATGTCCGGGAGAAATTCGAAGGCGGCCGCCTGTTCCTGCTGGGTCGTCATGCCAAAATCCAGTGCGCTTCCGATGTCGAGCGTGAGCTTTTCGTTCATAAAACTCTTCCCAACCGAAAAATTGAAATTGGTCCGGTCGTAGGTCAGATGCGACTGATCGGCATCGAGAAGGACATTGTTGCCGTTGTAGAGGGTCGTGTTGAAATTGACCCGGAGGCTGTTGTCTTTGAAGACTCTTTGCAGCACGCCCGCGACCTGTTTACGGAAGGCGTTTGAAAGGATGCCCGAAATGCTGTTGACGACGACGTTGGCGCCCACCTGGGTGGGATCGAGGACGGCGGTGCTGTTGGAAAGCGGGACAAACGTATTCAGCACGACGAGGCAGGAGGCCTGTTTGTTGAGTTCGTTTGGATCGCTCTGGATCCTTTGCAGGAGTGCGACCGCGTCCTGATCGTTCTTCAGCGGACTATTGTCCGGCAGGTCGAGCTGAAAAGTGATATCGGGCGACATCAGCCTCCCCTTCAGCAGCGCCGTCACGAGGATCTCACCGCGATAGTGTTGGACATTCTGGCTGGTATAGACGGTGGAGGCGAGTCCGAGATCGCTAAACTGGACGTTTTCTGCCTTATAGACCGCCTGGATACCGATCGTGGCGTCGTATGGATTGCCGGTCCACTGGATGTAATTGCCCACACCTTCCTTCAGTTCGAACGGCTTATGGATGAAAGACTGGAAGGTAAAATTATAACTGCCGTGATCGATCTCGTAGCGGCCGTTGAGCGTGAGATCCTGTGTCGTCCCAATGGTCATGGTCAGGTTTCCCCGGCCATTGGTCCTGATGACGTCGCCGCTCAGGGGATCGAGGATCATGTAAATATTGGCGTAGTTGTTGGCCTCCACGTTCAGCGTGACCAGCAGATTGCTGCTCTTTCGGTCCGGCGTCTGTTTCTTCATTTCCGTACCATACACTTTCCATTGGAGAAAGTCGGCGTCGCCGCTTTCACGGGTGACCGAGGGTGGCAGGTAGATATTGGAACTGTCCGTCGGGGCTCCCTTGATATCCATCCTCATGTTGTTGTCAGGACCGGAGAGGGTGACGCGGGCCCTCCCGATGACGGTACCAAAAAACTGGTTGTTGTCCGTCGCCTTGGTATCCAGCAGCAACAAGCGGTTGGTGTTCAGCACGAAGTCGTAAGCAAGGTCGTTGAACGCGTGGTGGTACAGCCGTCCGCGGACAAGTTCAGCCGTATGGCCAAACCGGTCCTTTGCCTGGAAGCTGCCAAAATCAATAGTGTCTTTTTTGAACTGGATCGTAGCTGAGGGTATCTTGTAGACACATTGTGTATAGGCGACCTTGAGACCGGCGTTCCGGAGCTGCACCGTGCCAAGGTAGAGAAGGTGGCTGGCAGGCCCCACAATCTGCAATTTGCCCGAGGCGTCACCGGTGAGGTCGGTGAAAACGCCTCCGAGATATTTTTCCAGCAGGTCGATCTTCATGTCGGCCACATCTGTCGTAATGTCGATGGGGGGGCCGGATACGCTATCGCTTGTGTGGATCAGCGCCCGACCTTCGAAACGGTAATTCAGGTTATCCGAACGGACCGACGCGTGAACCAGCCCCGAGGCCTGTTGATAATCGGCAGCGAGGTCGAGCCTGCCGATAGAGTCGTTGGCGAACCGGAACTGATCCGCACCGCCATGGAAGGCGATGCCAGGGCGACCGAACGGGTCGGTGACTTCCATGCTGCCCGTGAGCAACCCCTCGATACGTTCGGCTTTTTCAACAAATGGAGTAAAGTCGCCGATATTTATCTTCGTCAGATCGACGTGAATATCGTTCCAGTCCCCTGCGTCCGACGGGTGCGTGGAAACCAGCAACTGCTGGTCGCCATTATGAAGGCTGAAACGCTCGGCCGAGAGTATATTGTGGTTGAAGGTAAGTACGCCGTCCCTGTCGATCGTCCAGGTCTTGCTGTTGATATCAAAGGTGGACGGATTGAAAGTGACCTGGACGCCTGTCGGAAGCGTCTGAACGCGGGCGGACAGGTTGGCGGAGTTCAAGGTCTGGTTCGCACTGGTGGTTATCCGGACCGCGGAAAGGTCGCCGGCGGAATGGAGCAGCAGATGAGTGCCGGGAAAATGCAGGCTGTCATTTACGCTCACGTCGCCGATGTCCGTCTCCATCGAAAGGCTGTCCAGGCTGCCGCGTCCCTTAAGGGTCAGGTTGTCGAACCTTATTTTCCGGTAGCTGAAGGAGGGCAGGTCGACGTTGAGGTCGAGAAGGTTGTTCCGGGTATCGATACGGCCGCTGAGTCCGGCGTTGTTAAAGCCCGACAGATTCGTGTTGAAAAGGCCGATATAGTCCTCGACCTTTTTGGTCGTGATGACAAAGCTGAAATTCTGGTTGGCGGGAACCGATCTCGCTGGTTTGATATAGCTCGGATAATATTTGTTCAGGAAGGTCTGGAAGGACGCGGGGAGGTCCTTGATCGAGAACTCGCCGACGATGGCCCCGTCGAACTCATTGCTGACAACCGTGATGGTCTTGTTGTTATCGACCACGCTGGATTCCAGTTCCAGCGAGTCGAAAGATACGCGCTCGCCCTCCTTGTAGATCGAAGCGTCGTAGATACTGGCCGTACCCAGGAAGTTGTCGATATCGTCGCCGGTGAAATTGCATTTGAATTTGCCATTGAACTCGACCTTTTTATTCACGAAATTCAGGCGGTTCAGGTCGGCTTTCTGGACTTCAGCCCGGAAATCGAATTTCGGCTGGACGCCGGTAAAATCGATCAGGCCCTTGAGGTGGGCGGCGAGGTTCGGGTCGTCCGTGATCAGCTCGCCGTTGAATTTCCTTTTGGCGACGGCTCCGTTTACCTGAATGTTCTCGTAGGTGTAACGGTTGAATTCCAGGCTGCTGATCGTGCCGTCGAGCGTCGCGCTCAGCGTGCCGGTCTTAAGGCCCGTCCCGCCGATCCTCCCCCGGAAGGCGATGCGCCCCATGTCTTCGTTGTCCAGGAACCGGCCCAGCTGAAAGCTATCCGTGCTGATCACGCCGGTATAGACAGAGGTGCCATAGGCCGGGATATCCATGTTGAAATCGGCGGTCAGTGAACCAAGGTTCGACCGGAACACGCCTTTCGTGACGAATTGATGGATGGTCCCGTTGAACTCGCCCTTGAAGCGAAGGTATTTGATCTCATCGATACGTGGTTGACGGACGTTCTTCAGCGAGGGGAATAGTCCGGCCATGTCGTCATAGGTAGTCCGGAAATCGTTTGCCCGGAATGAGATCTGCGTCTTGTGGATATTGGGAAGACCTTTAAGCTGAATATCCCCGTTGAGAGAAGTGCCGGTTCCGGCAGCGAGCAGGACGTGGCGCCCGCGGAGGTCGGACACGGTTCCCTGCAGTTCGCCGGTCATGCGGATGTGTTTGCCCCAGGAAGCCAGTTCAGGTGCGAACCAGGCGAGGTCGTCGCTGGCGATGTCCGCGTCGGCGAATTGTCCGTCCATACGGATGCGGGTGTTGAAATCATCCATGTCGTCGAGTGTACGGAAGCGCATCGCAAAGAAGTTGCGGATATGGCTGTGGTTGGTCAGCAGGTCAAGCCGCGAGAATTCCATCCCTTCCGGGAACCACCTGATGCGAGCGCTCAGCCGATGGACCTCGAGGCCGGAACGTTCTTTTGTACTGAGTTGAAGCTGCGCGGTAAGCGTGTCCTTGTTGAGCCGCAGGTAGGTGAAGTCGGTGTTGACCGATGTGAAATAGATGTGGTTGCCGTCGAAATAGTCGTTGATGGTGGTATCCGAGGGAACCTCGTGCCGGAAGGAGCCGTTCCGTATGCTGACGTCGGCAGCCCTGAGGTCCCAGCGACCCGGGTTGAGCCGGAGATGCAGGGGGTCGTTCGGCGGCGCGGTGGTATCGTCCGGCGGCGTGGGCCGGAGACCCTGGTAATTCGTGAGCGTGAAGTCCGGGTGGTCGAACCGCAAAGCGCGGATGCGGGCGACCCGGTCCGAGAAACTGATCGTATCGGCGTCCAGGTGCATTCCACCCAGGTGGAGGTCCATGTCTTCACCCCTCCAGGCATCGTGTTTCTGCAAATGGATCCGTGCCAGCTCCACTTCCTTCAGGTTCATCTGGATGCTTCGGCCGCTATCCTTTATCTGCGGGCCGCCGGGCGTTCCTGAAAAATAGTCGACGAGAAACTGGTAATTCCAGACCGAGTCCCTTCGGCGCTGGATCCTCACCGTTGCATCTTCGATGCCGATATACTTAAGCTGAGCCTGGTCCTTGAAGAACCACCAGTCCGTGATGTTCACTTTTACGGTGCCTGCATAGACCAGGGTATCATTTTGTTTGTCCCTGATCAGGGCGTCATGCAACAGCATCTTGTTAAAGAGGGAAAAATTGACGCTTCGGATACTGACGGTGGTATGGAGGTTCCTGGACAGGCGGGAAGTAACCTTCGAGACGAGCCAGGTCTGAACCGGCGGCAATTGGATCAGCACCCATCCCGATACCAGTAATAATATAAGAATAAGTAATGTGTTACGGAGTATTTTCCAGATCTTTCTCAGGGGCTATCCATTTCGGGGTGTAAAAGTATGGCGATCACTGGCGATGTGCAAATTCAGTACCAAAACGACGTATTTCACGGGGTTGGACGGATATGTTTGGGAAAAGTTTAGCATAGGGCCGGTTACAGGCCGCCTTTTCCATTCTCCTCCTTCATCCGGCGGTTAAAATCGCGGGACGCGCCTTTAGGAATCGACAGGCTTTTCCAAGCCCCGTCCCGGATCATTTTGCCGATATAGACGATCTGGCCGACATGGTGGGGGTAGTGCGCCAGCTGGCGGTTGATGGCGTCCACGACGATCAGCGGTTCGTGGCGGATCGTGATGGTCTTTTGCAAGTCGGCTTCCGTCAGCGCGCCCAAAGCGGAAAGCAGGCGACCCCAACCTTCTTCCCAAAGGGCGACAAGTGCTTCTTTTCCGAGGACCGGCGCCGTAAATTCAGTATCCCGGTCGCGGTCCGGTTTTTCCCCGTCTTCCGTGAGAAAATTAGTCCATCGGCTCAACATGTTCCCGTGCAGGTGACGGATGATGACCGCGATCGAATTCGATTCTTCGTTCGGCGTGAAATGAAAATCCTTTTCTTCCAATTGGGCGAATGTCCTTTCGCCGAGCGTTTTATAGGTCAGCAATCGCTTAATAGCCGAATCCAGATAGGTGGCGCCGAGTGAGCTCATACTATTATGTTAAGGGATGAAAAAAGGCGGTATTCCCCAAAGGTACTATCGGCGGCCGGAATATCAAGCGCCGGAATATCAAGCGCCGGAATATCAATAGCCCATCGCGGTATCGTCTCCGCGTTTGTCACCCACGGCTACGATGTGGTTATCGGGCCTGACCTGGATCACTTCCGTGCGGCCGATGCTCCCGCGCTGAGCGACGAGATACCCCATTACTTTCAGGCTGTCCTGCGTGGCGATCGAAAATCCCGGCTCGACAAAGATCTCGTCGGGCAGCCATTGATGGTGGAATTTGGGGGCATTGACGGCTTCTTCGGGGCTCATGCCAAAATCGAGGATATCGACAAGTGTCTGGAAGACCGAAGTAGTGATCGTCGTACCGCCGGGGGTGCCTACCACGAGGGAAGGCCTGCCATTGTCGAGAACGATCGTGGGCGTCATCGAGCTGAGCATTCTTTTGCCCGGGGCGATGGCGTTTGCCTCCGTGCCCACCGCGCCATACATGTTCGGAACGCCTGGTTTGACGCTAAAATCATCCATTTCGTTGTTCAGAAAGAAGCCGGCTCCGCCTACGACGACCTTGTCGCCGTACCACCCATTCAGGGTGGTGGTGATCGATACCGCATTTCCGCGGCCGTCGACCACGTCCAGGTGCGTCGTCTCTTCACTGACGGGGGAAAGGACTCCTGCCCTGATGACCGAACTCTTACCCGCTTTTGCAGGGATGAGCGCCATTCTGCGTTCCAGATAGGCTGCACTGACGAGTGTGTCGACCGGTACCGAGTAATAGTCCCGGTCGCCCAGAAATTGCGCGCGGTCGGCATAGGCCAGTCTTTCCACCTCCGTCATAAGGTGAACCGACTTTACCGTCTCGAAGCCATCCGCCGCGAGAGGTCGGGTTTCCACCATTTTCAGCATTTGCTGCAGGACCACCCCGCCGCTGCTCGGCAAGGGCATCGTCACAACCGTATGCCCATGATAGTTAAACGTGGCAGGCTTACGTTCCACGGCACGGTAATCCCGGAGGTCCGCCGCCGTAATGATGCCTTTCCCGCGCTGCATTTCTTCAACGATAAGCCGGGCCGTTTCACCTTCATAAAACCCCCGGGCGCCTTTGTCGCGGATCAGGCGCAGCGTCCTGGCGAGGTCTTTCTGGATGAGCGTATCACCCGCTTTCCAATCGCTGTCCCTGATGAAGCCGGGCTGAACCGTGTTGTATTTCCTGAAAGCGTTGCGGCTTTGGTTCAGGCTGCGCGCTTCCGACGCGGTGATGGCAAAGCCTTTTTCCGCCAGATCGATAGCCGGCTGGATGAGCTGAGGAAAGGGGAGACGGGCGTATTTGAGCTCGGCGAAAATGCCGGCAACCGTCCCCGGCACGCCGGCGGCGAGGTGTCCGTTCTCGCTGAGTCCCTTGACCGGGTTGCCGGAAGCGTCAAGATACATGTCCCGGGTAGCGGCCGCGGGAGCGCGTTCGCGGAAGTCAAGGGCGATGTCAATGCCTGCGGGAGCGGAGGACGCGGAATTTGAATGTTTGTGAGCGGTTCGAGGCCCGCCCTGCCTGGTTGCCACCGGTTTGGCGTCGGGGTTTTTCGCAAGATGGGCGATCATGAATCCTCCGCCGCCGATATTGCCGGCGCCGGGAAAAACGACTGCGAGGGCCAGTTGCGTGGCGATGGCCGCGTCAATGGCGTTGCCGCCTTTTTTTAACATGGCCAGGCCGGCTGCGGTTGCGAGCGGATGCGCGGAGACGACCGCCCCATGAGCGGCGGTTACGGTATGCTGGATGGTATAGGACCAGGGGGTGGGCTGATAGGGGGCCGGCGGTTGTTGGCCGCAGGCGGTTGCCGAAATGAACGCTGGCAGTGCGAGAGAAAATAATACAGGAAACGTTGGCCTCCGGATCATGGTCGGATCGATTTCGGGGGAAGTTAAGATTTTTTCTGTTGGTTTGGGTATCTTTGAACTTCGCTCCGGACGTCTCGCCGGAAATCGTTGGGTGACAAAAAATGACATGCGCGGAGCCGGCAGGCATTTTTTTTATTTTTGTCGTTGTCTTACATTTATTGGCTATGAGCCAAATACTGCTTCGATCCAGAAAGTTGTTACTGATCCTTGCTCCGATCTTCCTTACCGTTTGGGACGCCAGGGGGCAGCAGGTCCCTTCGCCCGAGCAATTTCTGGGATACCCCCTCGGCAGTCATTTTACGGTACACGAGAGAATTGCAGGTTATTTCCGGCAGGTGGCCCGGCTGGCACCGGACAGGATGCTATTGAAAGAATACGGAAAGACCTACGAAGGACGCCCGCTCCTGCTCGCCTTTATTGCCTCGCCGGACAATCTCAAACGGCTCGACGCGATCCGGCTGAACAACCTGCGGCTCGCGGGTCTGCTCCATGACGGAGTGGCCGCGGAAGAGGACGCACCGGTGATCGTCTGGTTAAGTTATAATGTCCACGGGAACGAGCCTGCCAGTTCGGAGGCCGCGATGAAGACCCTATACGAGCTTGTCGCGCCGGCGCGGCCGGACGATCCGGCAGCAGGGATGAGCGGCGGCCCGGCGGCCTGGCTGAAAAATACTGTCGTCGTCATCGACCCCTGCATCAACCCCGACGGTCGCGATCGTTATGTGAACTGGTACAACAGTGTAGTGGGACAGGCGCCGAATCCCGATCCCCAGGCCCGCGAGCACCATGAGCCGTGGCCAAGGGGGCGAGGGAACCATTACGATTTCGACCTTAACCGTGACTGGGCGTGGCAGACGCAGACCGAAACCCGGCAGCGAATGGCCGCGTACAACGCCTGGCTTCCCGAGGTCCATGTCGACTATCACGAACAGGGGTATAACAGCCCTTACTATTTCGCGCCCGCCGCCGAGCCTTACCATGAGGTGATTACCCCCTGGCAGCGCGAATTCCAGGTCCTTATCGGAAAAAATAACGCGAAATATTTCGACCGCAGCGGTTGGCTCTTTTTCACCAAGCAGGAATTCGACCTTTTTTATCCGAGTTACGGAGATACCTACCCGACATATAACGGTGCGATCGGGATGACATTCGAGCAAGGCGGGATCGGCGCCGGCCTGGCGGTGCAGACCAGCGACGGCGATACGTTGCGGCTGTCGGACCGGTTGGAGCATCATTATATCACCGGCATGTCCACGATCGAAATGGCGTCGCTGCACGCCGGTGAACTGCTCAAGGCATTTCACCGGTATTTCGCGGATGCGGCGGAGCGGCCCGGAGGCGAATTCAAGGCGTATTATATCCGGAACGACTCTTTCGGCGACCGTTTGCGCCGGCTGAAGCGGTTCCTGGACCTTAACAGGATCGTCTGGAAGTATGCGCCGGCGGCGACCTATCTGGGTCTCAACTATGAAACCGGGCGGATGTCGCAATTCCGGGCGGCGGCCGGTGACATTGTGATCAACGCCAATCAGGCGAAGTCGAACCTGTTGCGGGTGCTGCTGGAGCGCCAATCCCGCATCAGCGACTCGGTAACCTACGACATTACTGCCTGGTCCCTGCCATTCGTATATGGCTTGCAGGCCTACGGGCTCAACGAATATGTCAGCGGCCGGGAGGCGAATGACAGCAGCGGGCCTCAACGGGAGGTCGCCGATTCGCCGGACGGCGTCTATGCCTGTGCAGTGAGATGGGCGGGGCTGAATAGCGCGCAGTTCCTGAGCCAGTTGTTGCGGCAGGGGGTTAAAGTGAGGTATGCCGAGCGGCCCTTCCAGTCCGGCGGCGTCAATTATGACCGGGGAACGCTGCTGATCACGAAAGCCGGCAACAGCGGTGCCGGACACGGATTGTGGGAGCGCGTGATGGAGGCGGCGCGGGTCAACGGTGTCAATATCTCCTCGGTTGCGTCGGGTTTTGTGGAAAAGGGCGCGGATTTCGGCAGCGATCTGGTGCGGTATATGCATCCGCCCCGCGTTGCGATGCTGACCGGAGACGAAGTGAATTCGCTTGACGCGGGGGAGGTCTGGCACCTGTTCGATCAGGAGCTGCACTATCCGGTCACGCTGATCAACGCTGAGGACTTGCGAATGGTTTCGTTGAAGAATTTCGACGTCCTGATCCTGCCTAACGGAGACTACCGTATGTTGGGGGACAAGAACGTCGCCGAAAGCCTCAGGGGCTGGGTGCGGGGAGGCGGCCGGATGATCGCGATGCAGGAAGCGGTTGCAGCGCTGGCGAAGAATGATTGGGGTATTCGTGAC
>DATNBP010000200.1:0-17769 GCA_035572015.1 Puia sp.
GGCCATTCGGTTCCCATCTTTAAAAAGGACGCCTTCAATACGCAGATCCGCGAATTTTTCACTCATCCTTACCGCAAGATCGAAGGCATGGGGAGATTTCAATAGCGTGCTTTGAACTCGGAAGGGTTCTCGCCCACCAACTTCCTGAAGATCCGGGTGAAATAAGAAAGGCTCTCCAGACCCACCGCATAACAGGTCTCGCTGACATTGCGCCCCTGCATCAGGAGGTTCTTCGCCCGCTCGATCCTGTACTGGTTGACAAAATCAGTGAACGTCATATTCGTTTGTTTCTTGAAATAACGGCAGAATGCCGCCGTGGTCAGATGAACTTTCTTCGCCACATCGTTGACGTTCGGTTCTGCGTCGAAATGCGCGTCGATATATTTGTACACCTCTCCCATCCGGACTTTGTCTTTCAGGATAAAACTCTGCTCCTGCAAATCGGCGTTCAGGTATTCCCCTTCTTCCGACAGCGCCAACATCTGGAAGACCTTGACGAGCTGCAGCAACTGATCCAACGCCGGCAACCCGTCCAGCGTTATCAGGATGTCCGCCACCTCCTTCTTTGTCTCGCCGTAGAAGGAGATGCCATATTGCGCATCCCCGAAAAGCCGGGCGACGTCCCGGAGCTCCGGAGCCGTCCCGATCGCCTTACCCAGGAAATCCGTCCGCAACTGGACGACGGTCTGGTGGTAGTCGAAGCGTTGCCGGTAATCAAAGTTGAGGTGCGGCAGGTTCCCGCCGATCAGGACGAGGTCCGATGTCGTATACGTTGAGATATGACGCCCCACGTGCCTGATCCCCGCGGCCGCCGACACATAGACAAGTTCGATTTCCAGGTGATAGTGCCAGAAATACTTGTTGCGCAGCCGCGGCGAGAACACTTTAAAGGATTGACCCGCCGGAAACTCTATTTTCTCTAATTTGACCGTTTCCATCCACCCAAATCTACAAAACTGGTCAATACAGAGCAAATCTCGGTCAATGCAAAAAACACATACCCCTCGGGGGGCCGCTATCTTTGACCCATAAAAACGACATCATGACAACCACTCCCACCACAGTCGACACGCCTGCCGCCGCCATCCCCGCCACAGCCGCTACCCCCGCCAACGCGCACAAAGAGATCCCGGGCAACCCTTCCACCGCCAAATCGTCCAGCCTGAAACTCAACGACCGCAGCAACGGCGAGCCGCTCCGGGTCCTCAGCGAAGCCGACTGGGAATTCTGGATCACCAACGGCTATGTCGTCATCAAAAATGCCGTCCCCGGGGAGCAGGCCCAGCGCCTTGCCGACTATCTCTGGCAATACGAAGACAAAGACCCGAACGACGCCACCACCTGGTACCGGAAACCCAACGTCGATATGCAGATGAAGGAGCTCGTCAACACCGGCATGGTCGAGATCTACAACCATCAATTTATGTGGGATAACCGCCAGTATCCGCGCGTGCACCAGGCCTTTGCCGATGTTTGGGGCACCGAAAAGCTCTGGGTCACGATCGATCGCGCCAACCTGAATTTCCCCCTCGCGCCGGGCTTCGGGTACAAGGGCTTCATCCACTGGGACTATGATCCGGAGACCAGGCCCCAGAACGTCCAGGGCGTGCTCGCGCTGGCCGACCAGACGGACGAAAATATGGGCGGATTTCAATGCATCCCCGAATTGTACCGCACCTACGACAGCTGGAAACTCACGCAGCCGGCGGACCGCGATCACTATAAACCCGACACGACCGGCTTCGGGATCGTCAAGGTCCCCATGGAAGCCGGCGATCTCCTCATCTTCAACAGCCTCGAGCCTCATGGCATCCGGCCGAACCGCAGCGGGAACAAGGTCCGCATCGCGCAATATATTTCCATGATGCCGGCGCAGGAGGAGAACGAGGAGCTGCGGCAATGGCGGATCAACAGCTGGCAAAGCCGCAACCCGATGGAAGGATATGCCTTTCCAGGCGACCCGCTCCAACGCGAAAAAAAGAACCCGGTGGCGAAGCTCTCGGATTTAGGGGAAAGGCTGCTGGGATTGAAGAAGTGGTAGGGATGGGCGCGGTCCTCCCTACTCCACCAACACCACCGTCCCCTTTTTCGAGATCTCCTTTCCAAAATAGGTCACGGCCTCGGCCGCCCAAACATACACACCGGACGCCCCGCGCCGCCCATTCACCATCCCGTCCCAGCCTTCCCCTATCCGCGAGGTGCTATACACGAGTTGCCCCATCCGGTTATAGACGCTGAACGAGATCAACTTCGAAATGCCAACCGGAACAGGTCTGAACACCCGGTTGGCCGCGCGGCCCGGGGTAAAGGCATTGGGCACAAAAAGGTCGGGGAGTGTCCGGAAAACGACAACTCGCACCGCTGCCTGTGCGAAACACCCGATCGGGTCGGTCGCCGTGACGATATATCGGACAGAATCGATATCGGAAAGGGTCGCGACCGGAGTGGCAATTCCCGGATCGCTCAGCCCCCCCGGCGGCGACCAGGAGAAAACATCGTCATCCTCGTTACTCACCGCTTGCAATTGGAGCGGTTGTCCAACCACGACAGCCGTGTCGTCCCCGGCCCATACCCGGGGCAGGGCCTGCACCCAAACCTGCTGATAGGCCGTATCCGTACATCCATCCGTCGCCGCAAACGCATAGGCCAGCGTATCCATCCCCGCCCCCGCGGTAAGCGGGTCGAACATTCCCTCCTTCGTCACCCCCCTCCCGAAGAAACCGGCAGTCCCCGCAAGTCCCGCCAGCTCTCCCGCGTTCGCGATATTCACCATGGTGTCGATCTCGCACTGTTTTGGGATCGCCGCGAACTGAACATGCGGGCTGGGCGAGAGCGTCACCGGCTGGTCGGACCCATTGTCGCAGGTATATCCCGAAGACGCGATCATCCGCACGGTATAGCTGGCGGCGTTCGCGGTCACCGGGTTGGGATATCGGTGCAAATACAGTTTCCCCGGCGCAGGCAGGGAATCCGTATACGATACGCCGGCCGAATCCCCCCAATCGATGCGGACGGCCACCACCGAGCCAAAATCGACCGTGCTGAAATTCTCCAGCCCGACCGGTTGGTTGCTGCAAAGCCGCGAGTCGTTCAACACCTGGAAACTCGCGACCGGGTTGGTGCCGTTCACCGTGAAGGTCCTGGTCGCGCTGTCGATACAACCCTGGCGATTCGCGACCGTTAGGGTCATTTGATAATTGGCGGCCGCGGAAAAACGGTGCGTGGGGTTCTGTAACGTGGAACGGTCAGGGTTGCCCGGCGAAGCATTCGGGTCGCCGAAACGCCACGAATAGGTAAACGGCAGGGTCTCCGCGTCCGGCGAATAAGTACTGTCAAAGAATTGCCCGACCGCATCGTTCAGGCAGATCTTCGGCATGATATAGTTGACGATCGGCGTCGGGTAGGTCTTCACCGTCACGCTGTCGATCGACGAGCAGCCGGGGTTGTCCGCGAACGCCGTCCGCACGAAATATTTATGAAGCGCCGAATCGCCTGTGGGGTTGTCCAGGTGCAGGACAGGCGCGGAAGAAGTTGTGTCGCTAAGCCCGACCGGGGGCCACCAGGCATAGGTGTAGGCTGGGTTTGCCGGCCCCCCAAGCCGGATGCTGTCTTGGGGACAAAAGGCGACGGGTGGCCCGGCGTAGGACGGCGCCATCTGTGTGTAGATGATCACATTCTTGATCGAGTGGGTATCGTCATATCCGCCGGTGCTCGCCGTGAATCCCATGTATCCGGTGAAATTGAAGAGATTCGGCTGGTAGGTGGTCAGGTACAGCGTGTCGTTGACATAAACCGATATTCTGCCGGTATCGTACTCGATCTTTGCCCGGTTATAATTTGGTCCCCGCATATAGGTCATGTCGCCCTTTGAGTTGTCCCTGGTCGGCTGCCCATTACATTCTCCGTAGGTCAGGATATTGCCGTTGGGGTCCGTTTGATCGTAGCCCTTTCCATACCGGATCTCGATCTTTGGCATCAGGTAGTGTACCGTGTTGGTGTCGAACGCGATACAGTTGTTCCAGGTGTCGAAGCAAACCTTCAGGCCATTGGCGACATCGGGTATACCCAGCCCGCCCCCATTTACGTAAGCGGAGGGCGGCACATCCAGGAAACAAAAAGCCAGCCCGTCCGCCCCGGTCCCGTCGTACATCCGGAAGTCGAATTCCGCGATCCATTTGTTGCAGAAGGAAAGATTGATCGGCTGCGCATAAAAGATCGCGCCGCTATTGCTCAGTCCGTTCCGGACGAGGACCAATTCCGAGTCGGCGCTCCCGGTGACATTCCCCACGCGGGCATCCCCTGCGAGATTCCAGCCCGTGATGTTCATGGGCGCCCCCGTCAGCTGCGCAAATACATAATTTTGAGCACGTACCGGCCTGCAGAAACCTGTGATCAGGCCATATAAAAGCAAACATTTCAGGTAGGGGTTCATCCGGGTAATGACAAGCCCCGTAAAATACAAAAAGATACCCGAATCTGCCAGTCCAACTTGTCCTAAATTGCAGCCAGCCGATCAGCACAGCCAACTTTGTCCCGCCATGCCTTACCGCCCGACCTACTGGCTCACACGCTTCCTCATCCTCCGCCTCCTCGGCATTGTCTACGCCGTCGCCTTCCTCGTGGCGATCAACCAGGTCCTGCCCCTCATCGGTTCACACGGGCTCACGCCGGTCGGGCTGTTTATCCACCGGGTCAGGGAAGCGCTCGGTTCCACCGGCGCCGGTTTCTTCCGCCTCCCCTCGATCTTTTGGTTTACGCACTCGGACGCCGCCCTCCTCATCACCGCGTGGATCGGGCTGATCCTTTCCTGCGTCGTGATCGCCGGCTATGCCAACGTCCCCATACTCTTCCTCCTCTGGGCCGGTTACATGTCGTTTTGCAACATCGGCCAGGAATGGTACGGCTACGGCTGGGAGATCCAACTCCTTGAAACCGGTTTTCTCGCCATTTTCCTCTGTCCCCTCGTCGATCCGCGACCCTTCCCAAAACGCGAGCCGCCCCTGCCGATCATTATCCTCTTCCGCTGGCTGATCTGCCGCATCATGTTCGGCGCCGGCCTCATCAAACTTCGTGGCGACGAGATCTGGCGAAACTCCACCGCGCTCTACTATCATTTCGAAACGCAGCCCATGCCCGGCCCCCTCAGTCGCTGGTTCCATTTCCTGCCCCGGGCGGTCCTTCGTGCCGGCGTTTGGTTCAACTGGGTGGCGGAACTGATCGCGCCTCTCTTCGCCTTCTGGCCGCGGGTCGCCCGTCACACGGCGGGGATCGTCATGGTGCTCCTCCAACTCATGCTGATCCTCAGCGGCAATCTTTCGTTTTTGAATTGGTTGACCATCGTCCCCGCCCTCGCCTGCTTCGACGACCGTTTCTGGTCGCGCCTCGTTCCGAAAGCCCTGAACCGCCGCGCCGAAAAGGCCCGGGCCGCCGCCGTTCCTTCCCGTCCCATGACCGTCACGGCCTGGATGGTCACCGTCATGATCGGCGCCCTGAGTTTCCAGCCGGTGGTGAATATGCTTTCTCCGGATCAGATCATGAATACCTCCTTCGATCCGCTCAACCTCGTCAACACCTATGGCGCCTTCGGATCGGTCGGCCGCGTCCGATACAATATCGTTTTCGAAGGCACCGTGGATGAGATCCCCACCGACTCCGCAATCTGGAAAGAATATCCGTATAAGGGCCTCCCCACCGATCCCGACAAACGGCCCCCGCAGGTTGCTCCCTATCACCTGCGCTTCGACTGGCAGATGTGGTTTGCTGCAATGTCCACTCCGGACGAGTATCCCTGGACCTACCTGTTGGTTGATAAATTGCTTCACAACGACCCGTTCGCCCTCAGCCTTTTTGCCGCCAACCCCTTCCCCGGCAAGCCGCCGCGGTACGTCCGCGCCGTCCTCTACCGGTATTCGTTCGCCCCGCCGGGCAACCCGGGTCATCACTATTGGACCCGCAAACGGCTGGGCAACCCCTGGCTCCCCGCAATGGCCCCGGAAGATCCCCGTATTCTCGAATACGGGAAGGAATCCGGCGCCACTCCCTGAACCCGTGCCGCCCCCCGCCCCTTGCCGCCCTGCCCTGTCGGCGACGGCGTCCGGCCTCCGCGCATCATCACGCTATTGCCGCGTAGCGAGATAGCGCGCCTCCAGGAACTTCATCCCCGCACTCCACCATTCCGGCGTCGAGACGGTAAAATGATCTCCCGGGAAATACGCGAAGACAAACGGCGTCCCGAGCTTTTTCATTTCGTCATCCAGCATATGCACCGCGTAATTGAGCAGGAAATTGTCCCTGGTTCCTACCGTCACCCTGACCTTTCCTTTCAGGTCTTTCTCCAGCGACGGCCAGTTGCTGCGGAGATACAGGGAGATATCGTATTTCTTCCAGTGCTCCACACATGCCGGATCGATCACTCCCGTCACCGGGTCGCAGATTTCCACCGGCCGGCCGTCGGCCCCTTTCGCACTGAAGACATAATTGAATGAATGCATCTGCTCGCCGCGATAGATCACGCGCTCTTCGCCATAGGCCTGTTTCTGAGTGGCCACCGGGAAAGACCCGGCGATCGTCGCCACCATCCGCTCGTTGCTGTCCTTAGCATAGAACATATTGTCGCCGGCATACAGATCCACCTGCTGAAAGCTCCGGAAATCCACGGGGTCCGGTGAACTCGACCAGCAGCCGCCAAACACGGTGGGATAATGCGTCTGCAACCACAGCACCGTCCATCCGCCACTGCTATGTCCCCACAACAGGGGCGGTCCGTCGCACCGGAACTCCCGCTCGACCGCCGGCAACAACTCCTTCACCAGCGCATCGCCCCAGGGTCCGTTGTTGTCGCTGTTGGCATAGACCGAGTGACCGCCCGGACAATTGCCGTCGAGATAAAGGGTGATCGTGGGGATGGTATCCAGTATCGTCCCGAAAGCGGTTGTGCTTCCCGAGTAACGGTGATAGTCTCCGCCATATCCGGACACGTTGACCAGGAGCGGGAATTTCCTGCCCGGCTCCTTGTAGTATTCCTTCGGCAGCAACACGGCCGCATGCACCGTCACGGGCTTTCCGCAAAAACGGCTCAACAAAGCCGAAGGCACTTTCATTTCCTTTACCAGCTCCGTTTCATGGAACTCCTGGCCGGGTACCACCTCGCTGCATTGCAACCTGAACACTTTATGCGTCTCCTTGCCGACGTTGACGCGTTGAGGCGCGCTGTACATGTTGCCCGGGCTCTCCGACATCGCCCTGCCCCCGAGATTCCGATCCCAAACCGCCTGAACGTAATATTCCCCCCGCTCGATATCCGATAACGGTACCGGATAACCGACCGCCTTGTCATCGAAGACCACTGCGACCCCCGGTTTCACATTTTTCACGTCGACCGCGAAACAGGGAAACGATTGAATATCGATCATCGCCCCTTTGGGGTTCCTATCATCCTTGTTAAGAAACAGCAAAACCCTTCCGGTAAAAGGCCCGGCAAACGCGCCGGCCGTATATTGCACTTGGAATTGCTGCGCGACAGCGGCACTGCCTGCAAAAAGGCAGATGGGCAGCAGAAGTGGTAAGATTTTCATAAGGCCAAAGGTATATTTTTCTACGGCCGGGGAATAATGTTCTTATTTCCTTCGAACCATATCGCCAAAAATGGATTGAACACGGGTTGGGGTTGCCTATGCCGCAATGATCCCCGATACATGCGTCCCATGCCCGACATCGTCTTCCGGCGGCGCGTTGAGGTTGGTCAGGTTACCGATAAAGCCCGAAGTATCCAGCCCTTCGAGGTCCACAAAATTCCCCCGCTTCACGATCTTGCCCTCCAGCTCGGGGTGATCCAGGTTTACGCCCGTGTCGAGGACGGCGATATGGATATCCGCGTTGCCGCGCGTCTGCGCCTTTGCAAACGGCAGCCGGATGAGATCTCCAGCCGTCGCGCTCAGGCTCGTTGCCGAAGAGACCTTGTAATCGGGCAGGTGCGTCTGGACGATCTGCGCCTTCCTGGCGTCTTCCACGATGGGCAGCAACTTGATGCGGTCGACAAGTCGCGGAGGGAGAGCATAGTCTCGTTGAAGGATGATCCGGTAGATCCGGTCCAGCCCAGCCGCCCGCTCTTCCGGGCTCCAGTCGTCGCCCGCAGGATCGTACTCGTTCGTCACCCAATACCTGATGTTGTGATCGGCCATGACCGAGTCCACCTCGGGATGAAGGGACTCGAGCAATTGAGATTTGTCGTTGATAAAGTCCACCCAGTACGGCGAATGATCATCAACGTCAGGTAAGAACCCGACCGTTTGGACGATAAGATGCTGTTTCATTTCCCGGTTCTTGAAAAATGACTAATCGAAGGTTACAGATCGTTCGTAAGGTGCAGGTAAAGTAGAGAGTTCAGGAGATTATCAGTAGATGACACAAAGGTTATTTCATTTTTTTGATCTGTCAATACCCGGAAAATGGTACTGCTGCATTTTGAGTGTTTGATAAACTGATTTACAAATCCTTGAAGCGATAAAAATATTTTTATTAATTTTTTTTGAGATGGTGGGACTAAATATTTCCACTTAGGACGTCGGATGGCGCGGGCGCGGAGTCCTTCTAAACATTATTACCGCGAATTCGCACCAATTAATAAAAACACTCCCCCTCGGGGGGCCTCCGCCGCTGGACCCGCCGCCGACCCCGTATTCCCTACCTTTGCAGCATGGCATCCGTCTTCATCACCGGCTCCGCTGACGGCCTCGGAAAAACGGCCGCGCAACTCCTGGTTGCACAGGGTCACGCCGTCACGCTTCATGCCCGCAGCCCCGAACGATGCAGGGACGCGCTGGCCGCAGTACCGGGCGCTGCGGGTGCTATAGCGGGCGACCTGAGCAGCATCGCCGCCACAAAGGAAGTCGCCGCTCAGGCGAATAAATTGCCGGCATTCGATGCGATCATCCACAATGCGGCCATCGGATCGGGCGAGCGAAAACGCATCTCCACGGTCGATGGATTGCCCGAAGTCTTTGCCGTCAATGCCCTCGCGCCCTATATCCTGACTTGCCTGATCCAGCGGCCGCGCCGGCTGATCTATATGAGTTCCGGTCTCCACCGGGGCGGTGACGCCGGCCTTGGGGACCTGACCTGGGAACGGCGGCCATGGAATGGCTTCGCCGCCTACTCCGACTCGAAACTTTGCGACGTCTTCCTTGCTTTCGCCGTCGCCCGAAAATGGAAGGATGTATTGTCCAATGCTGTCGACCCTGGCTGGGTCGCTACAAAGATGGGCGGCCCGGGCGCCCCCGACAGCCTCGAGGAAGGCTCGGCGACGCAGGCCTGGCTTGCCGTCAGTGAAGACAAAGCGGCATTGGCCAGCGGCCATCTTTTTTATCATAGAAAGCAGCGGGACGCCCACCCCGCCGCCAGCGCACCCGAAGCGCAGGAGAAATTCCTGGCCGATTGCAAACGGATCTCCGGCGTTGGTTTTCCCGGGCAATGACTGTCAACTCCGGCGGTAGCCGCCAATCCTTTCAATAGTAGCCGCCAACTCCTTCAGCGGTAGCCGCCCGGCGACCTCCAACAGCGCCTCCGACCGCCAACGTCCGCGCGCCCGCGCCGCGCCCGCGCCTACTGCGCCCCCTGGATCACATTGAAATACATTTCCTTGCGCCGCACAAACCCCAACCCCTCATACACGCTTATCGCCTTCGTATTATGCGCCCAAACATGCAGCATGGGCGCTTCTCCCATCCCCCTGATCCGCTCTACCTGGTAATACGTGAGCGCCGCACCAAGTCCCTGCCTCGCATAATCCGGATGCGTGCAAACACCGCTGATCTCGATATAGGGTACCGGATGCAGGCGATGACCCGACATGGCCATGAGCCGGTCGCCGTCGAAGACCCCCACAAAGTTGCCGAACTCGATCGTCCGCTCGCCAAACGGCCCCGGGTTGGTCAGTTTCGCTAAAGCCACCATCTGCGGCACATCCTTCTGCCCCAGTGGCACGAACGTCCATTTGTCCCAGCCCTCCGGCCTGGTCGCCTCGTCTCCCATCAACTGAAGCCCGATCCCATGATGGATGACCTTCCAACCCCCGGGGATAAGGATGTCGGCGGCAGACACCACGACGGCCACTTGCCTCGGGGGCAACACGGTCGCCAGTTGATGAAACCGCCCGGCCTCAAAATCCTGCAATCCCACAAAGGGTGAAACATCGGCCGGGAAATACCTGACCCCCTCATTACCCAAACTGAGGTTGCTGTTACCGCTGATCATCCCGTACCAGGCAGGATTATCCAATATTTCAGGATTTCGTAAATTTGGCATCATTTAGGTACTGTCCTCCCGATTGTTATCAACAGCAACAAAACTATATAATTATGAACAAGATATTACTCGGCCTTCTCGCCGGCGTCGCCATCGGGATCGCAATCGCGCCCGACAAAGGGTCGAAGACCCGCCAAAAGATCCGCGAGGGTTTCGACGACCTGAAAAATAAAGCCAGCGATGCCGCCCGCGAATTCGCGGACGAAGTCGACAAAGGATTCGAGAAGATCAAGACAAAATTCGACAACGCCCTCTGATCGGATTTCCAAAAATTTCCTACATTCATCCTACCCATATTTACCGATGGGTTCCGATACATGAGACGTAGGAAATTCCTGTTGCTTACTGCGACCGGCGCCCTGGCCACGATGGCGCCTTTTTGCCGCTCCCGCCGGAACGACCCGGCATTGAGCAAACCCCTGTTCCTGGCCACGCTCTGCGATGCGCCCACTTTGAAAAAGATCGGCGCTGCCTACCGGGCATCAGTACCCGACGAGTCGAAGCGGTCGACGCTGGGCGACCTGCTGACTGCCGGCCTTCCCGACGACGCCGGCCTCGCCAACCAACTTGGCAGCAAAGTCCGGCAAGACTTCGCGGCAGGCCGGATCGTCACCGTCGACGGCTGGGTGCTCTCCGTCACCGAAGCCCGTCAATGCGCCATGTATTCCCTGCAATAGCCTATAAACGTCCCCAAGACTTTCCTCTATGTACACTGACGCCCGCAACCTCCCCAATGAAACCCATATCGAAGGCGATATCTGTATCGTCGGCACCGGCCCGGCCGGGCTCAGCATCGCCATGGAATGGGAGGGAACGCCCTATAAGGTCATTCTCCTTGAAGGCGGCGGACTGGAGTATGACGACCAGATGCAGGACCTGTATGCCGGGCCCGAAACCGGCCAACGCTATTATCCGCTTCGTTCCACGCGGCTTCACTATTTCGGCGGAACCAGCAATCACTGGGCGGGTTTTTGCTCCACCTTCGACCCCATCGATTTCGAAAAACGGGACTGGGTCCCGAACAGTGGCTGGCCGATCACGAAGACCGATCTGGATCCATACTATGCCAGGGCCCAGGACGTCCTCGACCTCGGGCCGTACCGCTATGATGTCGACTACTGGCAGCAACAGGACCCGGCGCGCCGTTCGCTGCTGCCCGACAATCCGATGGTCTGGAATAAGGTTTGGCAATTCAGTCCGCCCACCCGGATGGGAAAGAAATATGGCGAAGCCGTAAAAAGATCGCGGAATATTCACCTCTATACCTATGCGCACGTCACCGAGATTGCGACCGGCGACAACCGGCAGGAGGTACGCTATCTGAAAGTGAAGAACTTTGCGGGCAAGACGCATACGATAAAGGCGAAGAATTATGTACTGGCCTGCAACACGGTCCAGAACGCGAGATTGCTCCTGGCTGCCTGTCCGCAGGCCCCGCACGGCCTCGGGAACGACAACGACCTTGTCGGCCGTCATTTCATGGAGCATATCGAGATCCAGTCCGCCTGGCTGCATCTCCCCAACCCTGACCCGTTAAAACTCTACCTCTTCCAGGGAGGCACGAAAATGCGCTGCGAAATGGCGGTCACCCCGGCCATGCAACGGAAATACAAATTGCTGAACGGCACCTGTTCCTTCTACCCCGAGGAATTGGTCGGGACGATGAAACCGGTCATCGATATGTGGAGCAGCGAAGACCCGCGGGTCAACGAAGCAACCGTAAAGGCGGCCTGGAGTTCGCACGAGACGCCGATCTCGAAAGCGCCGAATGGCTTTAAGGTGTTTCAACTGAAGACCCGCATTGAGCAGGCGCCCAATCCCGATTCGCGAATTTCCCTCGCCGCCGGGCGCGACCAACTGGGCATGCCAAGGGCGAAACTCAACTGGGTGCTGACCCCTCTCGAGAAACATAGCATCCGGATGATCTATGAATTGATCGGTCGCCAAGCGGGCCAGGCAGCCGTGGGCCGGATCCGCCTGATGGATTACCTCCGCGATCCCAACGACGACTCCTGGCCAAATTTCACCGGCGGGGGCTGGCACCATATGGGCACTACCCGGATGAGCGACGATCCCGCGACAGGCGTGGTGGACGCCAATTGCAAACTTCATGGTGTGTCCAATCTCTATATTGCCGGCGGGAGTTGTTTTGTCACCGCCGCCGCGCCGAATCCCACGCTGACGATCGTGGCGTTGAGCCTGCGGCTTTCTTCATATCTAAAACAGATTTACAAAAAAGGGTGACGCACAGCAGGTATATTCGGGATGTAAACCATTAGTTATCATTAAATTGCGCGCACTTTTTTTCCCAAAAAGGGACGAGGCCCGCCCAAAACAGGACAGGTGCGTGGTATTATTAGGCCTCAAAACTCTCGCAATCAACGTTCCGCGTATTGGCACTCCATTGGAGGTATACTTTCAGATCCATTCTCATGAAAACGCTCGTATCCCATACCCTATGCAGCCTTGGCCTGCTGACCGTTTCGGCGGCAGCCCTGGCACAGCCGGCGATCGAGTTGGTCAGCGGTTCGGGTACAACCCTGAACGGATCGATGATCAGCAACCAGGTGGCTACGTTCAAGAACAACGCCCTCAACCCCGTGACCGGTACCTATACCACGCTTACGCCGGCAACGACGGCCACCTTCTCCATCAGCAATCAACAGTATATACTCCCGGCCACGCAGAATCCCAACGGCGGGGACCTTTCCTTTGGCGCGAACGTCAACGGCGCGGGGAAAACGCCAACCTCCGCGCTCCTGTTCCCGGCGATGAATGCGCTTAGCGCCCCGCCGGCAGCCGACTTCAGCGCCACCCAAAATAATATCGGCAGCGGCATGTCGATGTCTGCCAACTACGCCACCGAATTGTTTACTTCCGCCATGGGCCTCTATAACGCGAATTCTCCGACCAATGGCAATTACTATATCGCCGACCTCACCGTTACCTTCAATCTTCCGGTAACGGACCCCGTAATGCACATCGTCGGGTTGGGGGGAACCTTTGGCGCGCTTGGAGTCACCACTCAACTTGTCCTCCAGACAGGCGGTGTGACCATGTCGAAGCTTTCGGGTTCGACTGAGCTCAGCGTAACGGGAGCATCGATCCTCAATACCGCCGCAAACCCTGCTGCCACGACCGGCGCGGGCGCTGCCTCCGGCTCGATCCTGATCACCGGCACCGTCTCGACGCTGACCTTTAAGGTCTACCTTCGCGGCAACGGCAAGACGCCGACCTGGTCGAATATCAACGAACATACGGGAGACGCCTGGATGATGGGCTTCTCCGCCATCAATAGCTATGTCGCGCTACCCCTCGCCCTCACCGCCTTCACCGCGGAGCCGGCCGGCCACGCCGTCAACCTGCAATGGACAACCGCCCAGGAGATCAATTCAACCTATTTTGTGGTGGAACGAAGCGCCAACAGCAGCGATTGGGCGCCCATCGGCCGGACCGCGGCCGCGGGAAACAGCCGCGCGAGTGTTGCGTATGCTTTTGTCGACGATGATCCGGAAGCCGGCGCAAACTACTATCGCCTACGTCTGGTCGACATAGATGGGAATTCAACCTGGTCCGCGATCCGGGAGATAACCTGTAGCGGCGTCGCCGATGCCGCTTCCGCCGCGGCCGCCGCAGTCGCCAATGGCGCCGCAGACACCCCGATCGAATTAAACTTTTATCCCAACCCGGTCAGGGACCGGCTGACGATCTCCGGCAACACGCCACTTCGATCCGTGACGCTTACCACTGTCGGCGGCCGGACCCTCCAAAACTTCTCCGCTTTTCAATCGGGTCAATCCCTGGACCTGAGCCATTACCCAGCCGGGCCTTATTTTCTCGTCATCCGCACCGCCGCCGGCCAGACCCGAACGACGCTCATCGAGCGCCTGTAACCGTGCCGCGCGCCCCTACTTCCGCACCTCCGCCGCGCTCTCCTCGTCCAAAAAAAGAACCGCCCCCAAATGCCGTCGCAGCACCGTCGACGGGTATTTTTCTCCAACCTTTTCCCGCAACGTGTGGGCGACCGCCGCCGCTTTCCTCGCGCCAGGCACGACCGCAAAGACATTCTTTGCCCGCATGAGCGCCGGGATCGTCACCGTCATGGCCCGCTGTGGCACTTCGTCCAGCGTCGCAAAACAACCGTCGTTGACCTGCTGCTGTCTGCACGCGGCATCCAGACTGACGATCTTCACCAGTTGCGGATCGTGGAAACGGGCGACGTGCGGATCGTTGAACGCCAGGTGCGTGTTCTCCCCGATCCCCAGGACCACGATATCGGTCCAGTTCGCCGCGAGGAGCCCCGCATACCGCTTGCATTCCTGCTCCGCGTCGGCTGAACCGTCCATATAGTACACCTCCCGGAAGGGAACCTTTGAAAACAGGCGTTCTTTCAAAAAATTTCCAAAGCCCTGCGGAGCCGACGCGTCCAACCCAAGGTATTCATCCATATGCCAGCCATTCACCTTGCTCCAATCGATCCGCTGCTGCACAAAGGCAGCGAGGAACTCGTTTTGCGAAGGCGCCGCTGCGAACATCACGTTGACGACGGGCCGCCGTCTCAGCAACCCCGTAATGGCGCGGCCCACAGCCTCCGCGGCCGCTCGCCCCAACACTTCGCGGTTCTCCGCGACGCGGACTTCGAGTAAATTGACCCTAAACACGTTCATGGACTATCCTCCCTCCGATCATCGTCAACCGGACATTGATCTGATCGTTAAATAATATGATATCCGCATCCGCCCCGGCCGCCAGCACTCCCTTGCGCCCCGTCATCCCCAGGATACGCGCAGGCGTCGCGGTCATCATCCGCACGGCATCCTCCAACGGAATGCCCGCCCCGGCCACCGCCCTGATCAGGCGGTCGGCAGTCGCCACGCTCCCTGCAAAACCGCTCCCGTCCGGCAGCCGGGCGACGCCGTCCTTTACAACGACCGGCAGACCGTCCTCCAGGCTTCCCAATATGCTTTCGCCTTCCGGCATCCCCGCCGCCCGCATGGCGTCGGTCACCAAAGCGGTATGTTCCGTACCCTTCAGCCGGTAAACCAACCTGACCAACTCATCCGGAACGTGCACGCGATCCGCGATGATCTCCACATCCATTTCCTCCGTGAGATACGCGCATTCGATCGCCCCGGCCCGTCGCTCCCCGTTCCGCCGTGTCACGCCGTTCATACAGGAATACAAATGAGTCGCCAGTGTATATCCATTGTGAAATGCCGCGAGTGTCTCTTCATAAAGCGCATCCGTATGCGCAAACGCAGCCAGTATCCCCCGCTCCCGCAGCTCCCGCCCCAGGGCCAGCGCCCCCTCCAGCTCCGGTGCGGCGCTCCATCGCCGGATATCCGGCGACCGGGCGAGGATCGCCCGGTACTCCTCCGGCCGCGGCAGTCGGATGTAGCGCGCATCCTGCGCTCCGCGCTGCGCCATCGACAGGTAGGGCCCTTCCAGGTGCCAGCCGAGGAACCGGGCGCCCGCCACATTGAGCCGGCAGGCTTCCGCATACAGGTCGAAAAGCCGGAACAATTTTTCCACCGGGCAGGTCAGCGTCGTCGGCAGCATCGCCGTCGTCCCATACCGCGCATGCAGCGCAGCGACACCCAGGAATGCCTCCACCGTGCCGTCCATAAAGTCATACCCACCGCCGCCATGCACGTGCATGTCGATAAAACCCGGCGCCACATAATTCCCGCCCGCATCGATTTCCACCGCGCCCTCGACCCCCAATTCCCCTTCCGCCACCGTCGCAATTCTGTCGCCCCGCACGACTACCGTGCCACGTGGGATCACTCCCGCGGGCGTAAGCAACTTCCCGTTATATATCCTGATGGTCCGCATCGACGCCCTTAGATGCCCTTGACTTTTTCCATAACACAAGTTACACCCCTCCCCAACGTCATACAAATTACATCTTTTATATATGCGAAATGCCGCTACCCGGTTTTTAAGGTGAAGTCTCTAGTGCATTGTTCGTTCCGCTTTAATTTACAAAACAACAAGCCCCTTCCTGATCGGATCGGCTCCCGGGAGTTGTTAATTTGCTCAGCGGTTGCAAAATTCCAATCCTCCCGTCCGTCGCAGAACCTCCTTTTTAACCTTCGAGCCTAACCCACGCCGTATGAAAGTCTCGCTGCACCATTTGCTGAACGTCCTGCTGCGATTCAATTGAAACTAGCCTTTTACATATTCCTCACGCACACACTCTAAAACAGCCGGGGGCCCCAAAGCCCCCGGCATCTTAGTTGATTTCCTTTATCCTCTTCCTTTCCTTTTTTCTGGCCGCATCTCGGTCCGCCAGGTCCCTGCCGCCGCCTGTATTATTTCCCGGCCACGGGAAGACAAATACTGCTATCGCCTGAAACCCCATGTACATCAGGCCCGCTTTGACCCACCACCAATCCAGTTCGGTCAGATAACGCAGCAGAAAGACTACCAGCGGATACGTACTGGCCCAGCCCGCCGCCGCCATTCGTTTCGAGAGCAGGGTCCAATCGCGGCGGTCGATATAGAAAATGCCCGGCGGCAACAGCAACAGGCCCGGCAGTGAGAGCAGGATGCTCCCTGCAAAAAAGATCTGCCCTAATCCCCAGCCACCTCCGAGGTCCGGCCAAAGCCAGACAGCCTGTCCGACAATTGCCCCGGACGACCAGATCGCCAGCGAATAAAACCGGATCTTTTTTCTTCCGTTTGACATGTGTACGGAAAGCTATTTATTTTTTCATGGACGCCTGCGGCTTCTCCGCATATTGATACATCAGGTCGGCCTGACCCTTGTCGTTGAATCGCCAGGTCTCCTGCCATTCCGTCGTTTCCTCCTTACCCTTCTTATCGGTCCGCTTATCCGATCCCCAGATCAGCGCCCAATGTTCGCCCTTGTCACTTTTGACCGCCATCACCGAGTTTACTGTGGAGGCCACGGACTTGTACATGTTGCGTTCCTTCTGGACGTCGGCAGTCATACTGTCCCGGCTGCCCTTATACATCTTCCCGTCAGCCATATACACCGTTAGGGTATCGGCGATCATATTCTTCGAGGCTGCCAGATCTCCGTTGTCATACGCTTTCCACAGCGCGAGCAATGTCTCGGCGTACTTGGGATCGTCGATCGTAAAGCTGGAAGAATACACGATTGGATACGGCGATTTGATTGGCTGTGCCGCCGCGACCGAATCCGTTTTTGTTTTGGAAGAATCGGCTGCAGGAGCCGTGTTGCTGTTGCTGCCGCAGGCGCCAATAAAGAGGCCGGCGACGACAATGAGGAACTTTCTCATGAACGGGCGTTTGAGGTTAATAAAATATTTCAATTCTCCGATTTTTCCCGCCGCCCCCCGCTCCCTCCGGGCGCCGGATATGCCTCGTCGCCTTTTGCGGCAAACCAAAGGATCCTGTTCATCAACTCGTCCTCCCCGCCATCCACATCCTTGAACGCCCTCGAGGCCGACAACCTCGCATACGATGCCGCCCTGCCAC